>JBFFKS010000126.1:0-4971 GCA_041555275.1 Xianfuyuplasma sp.
ATCCTTCAACTCTTAATTATAACATATAAAATTTATAAAATAAATTATTTAATTGTTCTAATAGACAATTCCTTTAACTGCTCTTCTGCCACTGGACTAGGTGCTTGTGTAAGTAAACACTGTGCACTATTTGTTTTTGGGAATGCAACAACGTCTCTAATATTTTCAGTATCCACCAATAACATGATTAATCGGTCAAACCCAAATGCGATTCCACCATGTGGTGGGGTTCCATATTGTAGTGCATCAAGTAAAAACCCGAATTTTTCTTGCTGTTCTTCTTTTGAAATACCCAAAATATCAAATACTTTGTTTTGTACTGATTCTTTATGAATACGAATTGATCCTCCACCTAGTTCTTGTCCTTGTACGACTAAATCATAACAATATGCTAATGCTTCACCTGGTGCTGAGTCCAATTTGTGTAGATCCGCTTCTTGGACCATTGTGAATGGATGATGAAGTGAGAAGTAACGGCTTTGTTGTTCACGATAATCGAACATTGGCCAATCGATAACCCATAAGAAGTCATAGTCATCGTTGCTGTATAATTTTTGCTCTGTCGCAATATGATTACGTAAGTTACCAAGTGATTGGTTAACAACGTTTTCTTTATCACTAACAATCAATACCAAATCATCATTCTCCAATGCCATTTGTTCAACCAACTGTGCTTGTTGTTCTTCTGTAAAGAACTTTACAATGCTACCAGCCAATTGGTTGTTTTGATACTTCAAGAAAGCCAAACCTTTGGCACGGAATTTTTTTATGTAGTCAGTTAATTTATCAATCCCTTTTCTTGAGTATAAATTGCTTCCGCCTTTAACGTTGATTGCTTTGACAATTCCACCATTTTCAATATTAGATGTAAAAACACCAAAAGTTGTTTCACTAGCTAATTTAGTTATGTTTGTTAATAACATCCCAAATCTTGTGTCTGGTTTATCAATACCGTATTTATCCATCGCATGAGCATATGTCATGATTGGAAACGGTTTATCAAATTCAATGTTTTTCACTTCTTTCATTACATGTTTTATCATTCTTTCACTAATATCAAGAATCTCTTCTTGATCCATAAAGCTAACCTCAATATCAATTTGTGTAAATTCTGGTTGACGGTCACTTCGTAAATCTTCATCTCTAAAACATTTTGCGATTTGGTAATACTTTTCAAAACCACTTACCATCAATAACTGTTTAAAAATTTGTGGAGATTGTGGTAATGCATAAAAAGAACCACCGTTTATACGTGACGGAACTAAGTAATCTCGTGCACCTTCAGGAGTAGATTTTGTTATAATCGGTGTTTCAACTTCTATAAATTCTTCTTTGTTTAAAAATTCACGTACTGCTTGAGCTGCTTTGTGACGTACAACAAAGTTTTGTTGTAGGATAGGTCTTCTAAGATCTAAGTAACGATACTTAAGTCTAGTATCTTCAAGCGCATCAGTATCATCTTGAATTAATAAAGGTGTCTGATTTGATGTATTTAGAATATTTAAATCAGTAACATGAACTTCGATATCACCTGTTGGTAAATTAGGATTTTTACTACTTCTTTCAATTACATTTCCAGTAATTTCAAGAACATACTCACTTTTTATTTCCAGTGTTTTTGAATATAGTGGTGATTCAGGATTAAAAGCTAATTGGGTTATACCATAACGATCTCGTAGATCAATAAATACTAGTCCACCTAAATCTCTTTTTTTCGCTACCCATCCTTTTAAGGTTACTGTTTCTCCAATATTGGATGAACGTAAAGCGCCGTTATTATGTGTTCTTTTCATACAAATCTCCTCTTATTCTTCACAATCATCACAGCTTTCTGCTTCACAATTAGTACATGTTTGTGAAGGTTTCATTAATTCTGTGATAATGTAATTGCTTAAATTTTCTTTAGGAATAGTTACTTCCTCTCCTGTTTTTTGGTCTTTTATATTAATTTGATTGTTTTGCTTTTCTCTTTCTCCATAAATCGCGACAAATCTAGCACCAACTTTTTCGGCATATCTAAATTTAAATTTCATTGGTTTATCAAGGAAATCGATATCACTAATGATTCCTTTTAAACGACAAGAATTTAGAAAACTCATTCCATCCTCTTTTTGCTCATCTCCAAGAATCATAAAGTAAAGATGGATATTTTCGCTAATACCTTTAAAGTCAATTGCTTCTAAAGCAAACATCAATCGATCCATACCAAATGCAAAACCAACACCAGGTGTATCTGGACCACCAAGAGATTTCACTAGGTTATTATATCTTCCACCACCACATATAGTGTTTTGCGCTCCTAAAACATCTAGGTTAGCTTTCACTTCAAAAACGGTATGTGTATAATAATCTAATCCACGTACTAAACTTTTATCAATATAATATTCAATACCCATAGCATTTAAAAATCTAATGGTATCATCAAAATGTTTCTTGCTTGTATCATTTAAATAATCAAGTGGTTTAGGGGTATTAATCAAAATTGGATTTTCGCTGTCAATCTTACAATCTAGGATACGTAATGGGTTAGATTGATAACGCGTTTGACAGTCACCACATAATTGAGTAATGTCATCTTTCAAATACTCTAACAAGGCATTTTTATATAGTTCTTTACTTTCAGTATCCCCGATCGAGTTTATATGTACTTTTACATCTTTAATTTTTAATGCTTTAAGAACACTTACAGCATAACTGATAATCTCAGCATCTAACATGGGATTATTTGAACCAAACGCTTCTGCTCCAAATTGCATGAATTGTCTATATCTACCTTTTTGTTGACGTTCATATCGAAACATTGGACCATAGTAAAAGTATTTTTGGACAGGAATATATGAGTTATACAATTTATTTTCTATATAACTCCTAACAACACCAGCTGTTCCTTCTGGTCTTAGTGTTATAGAGCGTTTTTTTCTATCTAAAAATGTATAGGTCTCTTTACTAACAATGTCGGTTTCTTCTCCGACACCCCTATGAAAAAGATCAGTATTCTCAAATATTGGTGTTCTAATTTCACGATAATCATAGATTTTACTAACTTTTCTTAAAGTCTTCTCTAATTCCTGCCACATATTAGCTTGAACAGGTAATATGTCATATGTTCCTTTGGGTTTTTGATACATATATATAGTCCTCCTTTAAATAAAAAAACATCCCTAAACAACTGTTTAAGGACGAATATAATCCGCGGTACCACCTTAGTTCCTAGTAGTCTAGGCCCTTTACTCTTAACGCGAGTACACGTCTTTTCTTACTGAAGTTCAGAAAAGCCTTCTGAAGTGTCTTTCATTAAATCATTGTGGTAATAATTTCAGCTACTATATTACTCTCTTTACACTTAAATTTAATTACTTCTCTTCGTCGCTAGTTTTCTAATGTGAGTATACTACTTTTTAGTAGTATAGTCAATAAATAAGTCTTTTTTAAACGATTTTAACCATGATAATTTATTGTTTTCATATTCTTGATTGATAATTGAATAAACGACATCATCTAAAACCGTTCCATCATAAAGGTGGTATTTGTTTCGTAATATACCTTCATATGTGAATTCTAGTTTTTCACAAACTCGTTTACTTTTTATATTATCTGGGAAATGACAATATTGAAGTCGTTTAAGGTTCAGTAGTTCAAATCCGTAAACAATAACTGCCTTACTAGCTTCGGTAGCAATTCCTTTATTCCAATAATCGGGATGAAGAACAAATCCAATCTCTCCTTTAATTTCGCGAAAAGAATGAATTTCAATTGTACCAATCAATTTGAAGTTTTCCTTGAATATGATTGCAAATACACCAGGTTGTCCGTATTCACGTTTTTTGATGCAGTAGTTAATAAAATCAATGGAATCCTTTATCGTTTTATGTGGCTCCCATCCTGCATTTGGACCTACTCTTGGATCTCTTGCATAATCGAAAACATCTGCTTGATCATTCAAGCTGATTGGTCTTAAAATTAGTCGTTTTGTTTCCATATAAGGCAAAATTAATTGGTTCATAAATTTACTCCTTATTCATCATAGCCCATTTTCCAAAATCCTTAAATCCCAGTTTTAAATATATTTTTCCTGCATTTGGATTATCATAAAATAAACATAGTTCTTTTTGTCTATTATCAAAGTATTCTTTCATTAAATAAGTCATTAGTTTTGAAGCTAGACCTTTTTTTCTATACTCTTGATGTGTTGCGACAGCAACTACCATAGCATTAGTAGTGGTTTCTGCGGTTGTTGCAACCGTTGCGACTATTTTATTGTTTTCTTCGATGAAGTACGTAACACCCATATTAATACTGTTTAATTTACTAGTAATAAAATCCTCACGTGAATCTTTGTATATTCCAAACTCCTTCACTGTTGCAAGAAGATCATAAAGTTTACTACAATCTTCGGTTGTCGATAATACTTTAACATTCGAATAATTAAAAAATTTATCCTCATCCAGTGTAGTTGCTTTACAAAAATACATTGGTTTAAGCTTAAAATCAGGGAAATAAGGCTGCATTAGTACCATCAATGCTTCTTTACCACTCATAAATTTAAATACTCTTTGATTCAAAATAGAAAGATATTCTAAATTAAAAATATCTTCATGTGAATAATATACAACGTTATCTCGATAAAAAAGAAGAACACTTAAGTATTCGTTAGATTCATCAAATTCTCCATAAAGAGTTTGCCATTCTTTGTCAAAACCAAATGCTTCAATATCTCCTATAATGAATATATTATATGCACTTTCTTTGTATAAATACTCAAGCACTTGATTTTGGTCTTTTTGGGTTAGTTTTCTTATCATTTTTCTTTACTCTCCAAAAGTATAGTTACTGGACCATCATTAATTAAACTGATATCCATATGTTCACCAAATGCACCATTTAGAGTCAATATCTTATAATCGTTTTGTAAAGTGTTTGATAATTCTATATATAGTTCATTGGCTTTTTCTGGTTCTAGGGCTTGTGTAA
>JBFFKS010000127.1:0-4960 GCA_041555275.1 Xianfuyuplasma sp.
GAACTCTTCCAAATCACCTTTAATGAAGTATTTAAACTTGGTTGTAAAGAATTACAGCTTGGTTTCTTAAAGATGCTTAGAGGCACAAAAATACGTCTTGAAGCCCAAAAGTATAATTATAAATATAATGAAGCCGCACCTTATGAAATCATTTCTAACGACGATTTAAGTGCATTAGACATTCAAGAAATCCATATGGTAGAACACATGCTCGAAATATATCATAATAAAGGATACTTCGGTAAAAACATGTATGACTTTCTTCAAAAACAAGATTCACCATATACTTTTTTTAAGGGAATTGGTGATTACTATATTCTAAATAAGCTGCCATTAAAAGCATATCAAATTCAAGAAGTATATCAAAATGGTATAGATTTTATAAATAACGAGGAAATTACATATTTGTTACTTCAAGATTATTTGTTACGCTCAAAGATTAAACCGAAAATATTTTGGAACAATTCCATCTCTAAAGAAAGAAGAGGGAAGCTAATAGATTACGTCTCAAAAATGCACAACCTAAATAAAAACTATTTATATAAACACTCTGTAATAGTAAAAGGCTCTGATGAATATTTCATCGTTATCTATCAAGACCTAAAGAATTCAAGTTATAAAATAAAGGAAAATATCTTATGATATTTTCCTTTTATATATTAATTTGCGATTTTTAGAATTGCATCATATACAGCATCTATATAGACATCAACAGCGATTGGTTTTAACAACTCAGAACTTGAGTTAAAATATCGTATGATACTACCAGTTATAAGGCTTGCAATAAGCATTCCGTTGACTTCTATATTTTCATGTTTTATGATTCCTTCTTTAATCCCTTGTTCAAATATATTTTTAAATCTCTCTTCGTAATGTCTTGCAACATTACGCATGGTTTCTTTGAAGATTTCTTGTAGTTCATTAGGAACTGAATTTCTGAATTCAGGTGAAACAATTGTCATAATAAACTTATTACTTAATGCAATGTTGAAAATGAATTTAAGTTCTTCATATAGAACGGGTTTAAATTCTCCAACAATGTTAACATCACGCTCTAATATACTTGTTATACTGTCTGTAAATATTATACGAATTGCTTCTACTAATATTTCCTCTTTTGTACTGAAATATTCATATATAGTACTTTTCCCAATGTCCACTGCTTTTGCAAGTTCTGAAATAGTGAAGTTTGCGCTTAATCCATCTTCTCTTAGTTTGGTTATTAATGCTTCTACAATTTCAGTTTTCCTACTCATTGATAGCAACTTCTTCTTTTGATTTATTAAATATTAAATTCAGAACGATTGCAGCAATTAATACTACAGCAATTAAGATATAGTACCATTCACCAAGTAAAATAAATGCCGCTACTCCACCACCTGCAAACACGATAATACCAAATCCGCTTGCGATAATCTTTGCGTAATAAGAAAGTAAATAATACATTATTGGAACAACGATCAAAGTTAAGATTGTTGCGTAAGCCAATCCTCCAATAGTTGTAACTGCCATAGGTTGCATCATTTCTGCACCCTCACCACGTCCTAATGCCATTGTTGATAATGCTAAGATTGTAGTTAATGCAGTCATGATTATTGGTCTCATTCTTGTTTTACCTGCTTCTAACAATGCTTCTTTAACATCCATTCCTTCTTCTCGTAATTGATTTGTGTAATCAACTAATACAATACCATTGTTTACTACTACTCCAACTAGAATAATAAATCCAATTAAAGATACAACACTTACTGGCATTCCGGCAAAGTACAGAATCGCAAATCCTCCAGTGAATGCAAGTGGAATTGTAAACATAATTATAAACGGATATGTTAATGATTGGAACTGTGAAGCCATAATCATATAGATTAATGCAATTGCTAATAGTATTGCTAATGCTAAAGTATTTACTGCTTCCATAATTTCTTCGTTTTCACCAAGAATTTCATATTTATATCCTTCAGGTGCACTATAAACTTCTAATGCTTTTTCAATGTCAGCTGCAACTGTTGAGACAACAACACCTTCTTCAAATGTACCTGATATTGTAATGGTTCGATCCCCATCAACATGGCTTATTGAACTAAATCCTTTTACTTTTTCTACTGTGGCCACATCTTTAACAAATATTGGATCTTGTGTAGGACTCATTACATTTACACCTACAAAGAAGTTTTCAATTTGTTCAATCGTGAATTCAGTGTCACTGTAATTTGAATTTGAATCATAAACATATACATCATATAACGCTCCTGAGACAGACACCGTTGTAACAATTTCTTCTGATTGTAAGGTACCTGCAACTACTCCTAGCACTTGTGCGGTTGTAATACCGTATGAGATTGCAACATCCTTGTTAACTGTAATTTTAATTTCATCAGCTAATATACCAACTCCATTATCAACCTCTTCAACACCATCAACCAAAGCGATAATGTCCGCTATTTTACCTGCTTCTGTTTTTAGGATATCTAAATCATATCCTTTAAGTTCTATTTGGATACCGCTACCTGTAAGCATAGCAGTTTGTTGTTGTGATCCAGAAACATCAAAGTCTATTTGAGGATAATCTGCGATAAGAATATTTTCGATAATCTCCTGCATTTCCATTGTCGTATATTCACGATCATCAGTAAGAATAATCGAGACAGAAGCTGAACTACCATCATTGAACCCAAGGAATGATCCTTGTAAACTTCCCAATGTAACTCCTACAACATCAACATCACTATATTCCATGATATCATCTGTGAAGTTATCCAAAACCGTTGTAAATTCATCATATGAAATCGGTTCTGATATAGGATTCGAAATGGATACTGATAACTGCCCTTCATCAGATGTAGGGAAATACTCAAAGCCATTTCGTAAAGCTAAGAAGATAAATCCACCAAATAAAACAACAACTGTAGCTAAAATAATATATTTAGCTTTAAATGCTGCATTAAATACTTTGGTGTATAGTTCTTTCATTTTCATAACTGTTTTTGCTTCACCTTTATTTGCTTGATCATCTTCTTTGAGAACCTTTGAACTAATCGCTGGTACCAAAGTTAATGCAACAAAGAGAGATGCAATCAAACTATATGTAATCGTTAAAGCCATTTGCATAAAGATTTCTTTAATAAAACCTTGAATGAATATAACTGGTACAAATACACTAATTGTTGTAATGGTAGATGCAAAGATTGCTCCTGCAACTTGCTTTGTACCTTGAATTGCTGCTTCACGATTAGAATGACCTAACTTCTTCATTCTAAAGATATTTTCCATAACTACAATTGAGTTATCTACTAACATCCCAATCCCTAGCGCTAGCCCACCTAAAGATACGATATTTAATGTGATTCCAGAGAAGTAAATTAATACAATAGCAAATAATAAACTAATAGGAATACTAACGCCAACAATTAATGTTGCTCGTACACTTCTTAAGAATAAAATAAGAACTATTACCGCAAGAAACGCACCAATAAGTAAATTATCAGTAACTCCTCCTGTTGCTTGTTCAATATATTCACCTTGGTCTAGTAATACTGAGAACTGTGTAGACTCATCATCAATTGAGATATTTTGAATCACCTTATTAATTTCTTTTGTTACGTCTGTGGTCGCAAAATCACTACTTTTTTGTAATGTAATACTAATTGCGTTTTCACCATTAACCTTTGAATACTCTTTTTCATTTGCATTTACAAATGAGACTTCTGCTAAATCATCAACAGTTAATACAATTGGATCTACTAATCCTGGAACCCCAGGAAAATTAAATAAAGTTAGATTGCTGATTTCTTCTAAACTTTCAAATTCATCTCCAACTCGTACCAAGTAATTTACACCACCAATATTGGCGTATCCTACAGGAAACTCGAAGTTTTGTGCCATTAAAATATTAGAAATCATTTCTTTATCAAGTAACATCATATCTTCTTCATCAATTCCTAATCCACCAAATACAAGTAACATATTAGCATTCACTGCATCAATAGCTTCCTCGTCAAGTACAATACGTACTTCTGATTCATATGCACCACTTACAGAAACACTTGCTACTCCAGCAACTCTTTCTAATAAAGGTAATACTTCCGTATCAACATATTGTGTTAATTCTTGTTGTGTAAATCCTTCTTTCGATACACTTAATTGCATAATTGGCATCATGTCAGGATTAATCTTAATAATCATCGGACTTCCAACCATTTCTGGTAAACTTGAAATCGTCATATCAAGACTTTCTCTCATTTCAATTACAGCACTATCCATATTTGTATCAGAGTTAAACTCCATAATCACAATCGATACGTTCTCTTGTGATATTGATTGAATTTCTTTAATATTTGTTGTTGTTGATAGTGTCTCCTCTAATGGTTTTGTAACAACACTCTCAACTTCACTTGGGCTTGCCCCAGGATAAACTGTAACGACAACACTAAATGGAATATTCATACTTGGTAATAAATCAGTTGTAAGATTGGTAAACGATACTATACCAAATACAATTACAATGATCACAACCATAAATACTGTAATAGCCTTATCGACAGAATATTTCGCTAAATTTTTCATGTGTATTCCTCCTAATTTACAAAGTAAAATAAAAACCCGACCGAATGTTCGGTCGGGTAATATAATAACACCTTTTTTTTTCTAATGCAAGTGCTTAACGTACATTTGTCGAAATGCTTCCGTTTGTTGTGTCTTTCACAAATCTTGATGGCAAGAATGTATCATCATCATTATAAAATGTGATTGATCCGTTTGTTGTATTTATGTCAATGTCATCCACATATACATTATCCATATATATAGAGCCATTCGATGTATCTACTACAATAATTGAACCGTCTTGGTTTTCAACGTTTAAGTTTTCTAAATCGATTACACCGTTTGATGTATCAATATGATACTCTGCGAAATCCACATTTTTAATATCGATTCTACCATTTGATGTGTCTACAGTTAA
>JBFFKS010000128.1:0-4919 GCA_041555275.1 Xianfuyuplasma sp.
CATAATCCTAATAAGCAATCCAACTGTGGGTCTTTGAAGTATGATAATCACAATGTAAATGAGTGGGAAAATATACTTTTTATACATAGTTCATCTCTATTCCTCTATCAAGTTCATCTTTTTTAAAGAAGTAATACAAGATATAAGCATAAAATAAAGTTCTAACAAAGGTCGCAATCAACCTTACACCACTTGTAAACTTAAAGAAATTGACAATATCAAATCCTTGAATTAATCGATTCAATATAAAGGGTAGTGCTGCAGAAAATATAACTCCCATAAAAACACTTGCCCAAGATATAATTAAGCCGTATCTTATAATTTTAGGATAACTTTTATTCAAGATAATCAAGATAGTAATGACAAGACTAATACTGCTGAATATTAGTGATAGTCCTAGTAGAATATAGTTTCCAGCATATGATAAAGAAATCAAAGAAATAAGATTAACGAACACGATACTAAAAACAAATACTAGATCGATAATGGACATGATGTAAAATTCCTTGTACTTCCTAAAGAATACGATAATTACGATTGGAAAGAACCCCGAAGTAATAATACCAGTTAAGGATATCAAAAAATTGATATATAAATCAGTTGGAGCACTTCTTAACGATATAATTAGACCTGACTCAATAATCGCGTAACGAAACAAAAATGATCCAAAAAAAGCAATCAATACATAGAGAATGGGATATAAGTATTTTCTAGACATGTTTTCCTCCTATTTTTTCCAAAAAAAAAGCGACTTGCAACTTATCTTAGTTATATTATAACATGATTGCTACTTGATTTCGATTTTCAAATGATAAAGCCGATAATCAACTAATGGTGTTATTTATTGGGATGAACCCACTTGCTTGCCAAATGAACAATATTGGATGATGCGTATAAAAACAGCACAAATAAAATATAGTAAACAACAAATCCGATTGCTAAATAATTTGGCAAATACATATTGACAACATTGGCTTCAAGAATCTCATAAATAAATATTCTACCTGGATGGTTTACAACAGGTCTGATTAACAATACAAAAACGATTGTTAATGCGAGTCCAATCCAAATTTGTGTTCTTTCTTTTTTTACAAATGATTGAGTTGATAAAATAACAAATGCATAAATCATCAAAGTTCCGTGGTTATATAGTGATGTGAGTACACTATATGCAGGGAAATGTCCATACATTGAATTTCCAGCTATTACCATTGAGAAATAATAGAAAAAACCAGACATTAGTGATGCATATACTGCCCACACATTCAATTTTTCAAGTCCAAGGTATAAAATCACTGGTACAACAAAATATGATATTGTAGAGAGTTCTACAGGAGTTTTTGTTGAAACTAGTATGTGAATTACAACATTATATGCTAACACGAAAAAGATTTGGATTTTTATCACTCTCATCTTGATATGTTCTGGTTGTCTGATTAGAAATCTTGTATAGACAATCAGTACCAAAACACATAAAAAAGAAATTAAATTTATATGTTCCATTAAACTCTTATAATATTCCTACGTATTTTTATATATTCCATAATTAAACTCCACCCTTTTCGATACTACTATTTTATCATATTGTGTCAAATTCTGAATAGTTAAAATGAAAGAACTTAAAAATAAAAAAAATAAGTCGAAAATATCGACTTATTTTATGATTGAATTTAATCTATCAATTACACTTTCTTTACCTAACAAAGCCAAAACTTGTGGTAAGTCTGGTCCGTGCATTGATGCTGTGGTTGCAATTCGTAATGGCATAAATAACATTTTACCTTTACTACCTGCAATCTTTCCAGCTTGTTTAATTAATGGTTTTATGTCTGTTGCAGTAAAATTCTCAAGATCTATAAGTAATTCTCTAAATGCAATTAATGTATCATTGACCCCTTCTTGATTTAGAAAGTCGGTCATCTCTTGATCAAGGATGAATTCCTGTTCAAAAAACTCATCATATAGTTCAATGATTTCAGCGCCATAATTCATTCTGTCTTTGAAAACAGCTAATAAACTATTTAACCATTCATCTGTTTGATTTTGGATTATATTGTTTTCCACAAGGTGTGGCATACAAATTTCTTTTAGTTCTTCTATATCAAGATTTTTAATATAGTGTGCGTTCACCCAATTTAATTTATCAATATCAAATGATGCAGGTGATTTATTTATTCTACTAATCGAGAACTTTTGTACCAATTCTTCGAGTGAAAATAGTTCTTCATTATCCTCTGGAGACCAACCTAGTAAAGCGATATAATTAACAATTGCTTCTGGTAGATATCCTTTTTGAACAAAGTCACTAAAGTATGCATCTCCCTCACGTTTCGATAATTTTTTTCCACCTTTTTTTACTACCAATGGTAAATGAACATATGTTGGTTCTTCCCATCCAAATGCATTATAGAGCAATGTATACTTCGGCGTTGATGTTAAATATTCATTTCCTCGTACAACATGTGTAATGTTCATTAAATGATCATCAATTACATTTGCAAAGTTATATGTTGGATACCCATCACTTTTCAAAATAATTTGATCTTCTATCTCCTTATTATCTATCGTAATTGTACCAAACACTTCACATTTAAATGAAGTAGATCCATCATCTGGTGTTTTTTGTCTAATAACATATTGTAACCCTTGTGATTCTTTTGCTTTAATTTCATCTTCGGTTAAGTGCGAACAAAGTCCATCGTATTTTGCATAACCTTTATCTCTTAAAGAAGCAAGTCTTTCTTCTGAACAAAAACACTTGTAGGCTTCTCCTTTTTCGACCAACTCTAAAGCATATTTTTTATATGTATCCATACGTTCACTTTGAACATAAGGTCCGTATTCACCTGGTTTATCTGGACCTTCATCCCAGTTTAAACCACATGTGTTTAATGTGTAATAAATCGCTTCAACTGCACCCTCAACATATCTTTCTTGATCGGTATCTTCAATTCTCAAAACAAATGTCCCATCACTTATTTTTGCGATTAAATAAGTGAAAACAGCACTTCTTAAGTTACCGATATGAATAAACCCTGTAGGGGATGGAGCAAATCTTGTTCTTACTACCATATTTATCAACTCCTTGACTTAACAATTATATATTACTAGGTATAAAAAAACAAGTAATTACTTACTTGCTTCTTCTGTTTTAATAGAGTACTCAAGTCTATGTTCTAGCTCTCGTAATTCGTCGTGTCTAATATATCTCCACTTGCCTGGTTTCGTATCTAGTTTGATGTTCATAATTCTTGTTCTCTTTAAGTTTACAACTTTGTACCCAAAGTAAGAACACATTCTTCTTATTTGACGGTTTAGACCTTGTGTAATTATTATATTGAAGGTATAGTCATCAATTTTCTTAACTTTACATTCTTTTGTAACAGTATCTAATATAGGAACTCCCTCACTCATTTTGGTTATAAATGTTGGCGTAATTGCTTTATCAACAGTGACTTCGTACTCTTTTTCGTGCTCATTTCCACTTCGTAATATCTTATTGACGATGTCTCCATCATTGGTCATAATAATGAGACCTTCACTATCTTTATCAAGTCTTCCAATATGAAAGATTCGTATTGGATATTTTATATAATCAACGATATTTGATGGATCGCTTTGATCCGTTGTACTTGTTACTCCAATAGGTTTATTGAACGAAAGATAGACAAACTTATTTTTCTTTTCGACTACTTTACCATCAACCTTGATGATATCCCCTTCTTGGAGTTTTGCACCAAGTTCTGGTGTAGCATCATTTACCGTTACACGATTGCTTTTAATGAGTCTGTCTGCTTCTCTTCTACTACAAAATCCTACTTCACTTAAATATTTATTTAATCTTTTTTCCATAAAATCACCTATTTCATTATAGCATAAATCCCAATAAAAAAACACAACCATGAAGTTGTGTTTTTTTGTAATTTCTTAACGTTTACTAAATTGTGGCGCACGACGAGCTTTTTTAAGCCCTGGTTTTTTACGTTCCTTAACACGTGGGTCACGAGTGATTAATCCCGCTGCTTTAAGAACTGGACGGTAATCTGCGTTTACTTCTAATAAAGCACGAGTTAATCCGTGACGGATTGCCCCAGCTTGTCCGCTGATTCCTCCACCGTATACATTAACTTTAATATCAAATGTTTTCATATTATCAGTTAATGCTAATGGTTGTTCTACATCTAAACGAGTTGCTGCACTAGGAATATAGTTATCAAAATTTCTTCCGTTAATTAAGAATTTACCTGTACCTGGTGTTAACATTACACGAGCTACACCGTTTTTTCTACGACCTGTACCTCTGTACATTACTTTGTTAGCCATTATAAATTCCTCCTTAACCTTTCAATGTATATTCTACAGGCATTTGAGCTTGTTGTTTGTGCTCTGGACCAGCATATACAAATAATTTTTTATACATTTGACGACCTAATCTTCCTTTAGGAAGCATTCCTTTTACTGCAAATTCAACAATTCTCTCAGGGAATTTATTGTTCATTTCTTTTGCAGTAGTTGTTCTTAATCCTCCTGGATACTGTGAATGAGTATAATATTTTTTATCATCCCATTTGTTTCCAGTTAACTCAATTTCTTTTGCGTTGATTATTACTACATAATCTCCACAATCTACGTGTGGTGTAAATGTTGGTTTATGTTTTCCTCTTAATAGAACAGCAACTTCAGTAGCTAATCTACCAAGTCTTTTTCCTTTAGCGTCTACAACGAACCAAGCTCTCTCGATGTTTTGTGCATTTGCCATGAATGTTTTCATTCTTGTACCTCCAATTATTGGTTTTAATAATCTGGGTTAATGGTGAATCCTCACCAATGTACCGGACTATATAATATGATATTTTTAGGACCATGTCAAGGATAAAAATGAATTATTTTTATTTAGTTTAAAAACAAAACTAAAACGG
>JBFFKS010000129.1:0-4908 GCA_041555275.1 Xianfuyuplasma sp.
AAATCACATCAAGAGATTTAACTCTTGAATATATTAAGAGAATTACTGAAATAGATAATGGTGAGATTAAATATAATAGTGTCCTAGAAATAAACCCTGATGCTCTAAATATTGCCGAAGCATTGGATATAGAACGCCAACAAGGAAAGATCAGAGGGCTGATGCATGGTATTCCTGTTTTACTGAAAGACAACATCAATACTTTTGATAAAATGCATACGACTGTAGGTAGTGTTGCACTTAAAGATAATTATGCAAACTATGATGCTTTTATTACAAAAAAACTTCGTGAAGAAGGAGCAATAATTTTAGGAAAAACAAATTTAACTGAGTTTGCTTGTTTTATGACTTTTAATAATAGAAATGGATATTCAAGTCATGGTGGATATGTTTTATGTCCTTGGGATATATCAAAAGATCCTTCGGGAAGCAGTACAGGAAGTGCTGTTAGTGTTGCATTAAGTTTGGCACCTGTAGCGATTGGAACGGAAACGGGTGGAAGTATTATGTCTCCTTCAATGTTAAATGGAGTCGTGGGATTAAAACCAACAATCGGATTTGTTAGTAGAACGGGTATAGTTCCTATTAGTTCAACACTTGATACAGCTGGACCTATGGGTAAAACTGTTACTGATGTTTCTATTCTTTTAAGTTCAATTAGAGGTAACGACAACAGCGATCCTGTTTCATTAACAAAGAAAAATGAGTTTATAGACTACACAAAATACTTATCTCTTGAGGGTATCAAAGGTAAAAGAATTGGTATTGATCGCCACCGTTATGAAGAATTATCAGATAAAAGAAAAAACGCAATGGAACATGTAATTGAATTATTCAAAGCAAACGGTGCTGAAGTAATAACAGACTTACCTATCGAACAAACCAAAGAGATATTTCATGTTATGAAATATGAATTCAAAAGAAACATGAATCACTATTTAAGTACATTAGGAACAAATACAAAAATGAAATCTCTAAAAGATATTATTGAATATAATCGTAAGCATGAGAAAATCGCATTAAAATATGGACAAATTCTCCTTGAAGAAATAGAGGATAATACTACTGGAAGAATGAATGAACCAGAATACTTAAGTGCCATCAAGGAACGAAAAGACGCGACTATTAAACTAGAAAAAGTATTTAATGATAATAGACTAGATATGATTTACTTCTCTGCATATACAAGTTTAGGTCCACACTGTGGATTCCCTACTATGACAATTCCACTAGGTTTAGATGAAGAGAAAATGCCAATAGGTGCTTATATGTTAGCCCCTAAATATAAAGAGGAAAATCTTATTGAAATCGGTTATGCCCTTGAGCAAATATTAGATATTAACCTTAATCCATTAAAAAAGTAACTTTCTTAAAAGAAGTTACTTTTTTTATATAAATATTGTTATGAAATATTGTACCAATCCGATGATTGATCCAAGTACTAAACCGATAATCTCTACAAAACGTAGTTCTTGAGACATTAGACCAAAGATGATTTTTTCAAACTCTACAAAGTCTAAACTATCAATTCTTTCTTTTACGATGTCATAGATGTTTAGATTATCAAATGATTGTTCTTTTAAGTCCTTCACTAAACCATCAAGGATTTTATCTCCTTCTTTGTCTATTAGGTTACTTACTAAATCCTCAGGATTTTTCCCCATAAACATTTTAAACATTGGTGGAATTAAATCAGCGATTTTTGATTTTAAAGAATTCTTAACAATTACCTTTAATTCTGCAATCTTTTCTTCGCTTAATATTTTTTCCATGATTACTTCTTTGGACAGCAATTCTTTTTCAATTATATTTGCTAAGCTTACAGCCATTTTATCTTTTCTTTTAGGGAATACTCCTTGGAAAGTTACAAAAAGTACTTTTACTGGGTTTACTGGTCTAAACAACATTTTAATTGCGACCTTATTTGTTATCCATCCGATTAGTCCACCTATTAGCACCAATAAGACAAGTCTTAATATATCCATATGTATCACTTCCTTGTTTTGTTATTATATCATACCCTTAGAAAATAAGTAAATCATCTTCATTTAAAAATTGTTGAATTTCAAAATCGTACCCTTCATCATCTTTGAAAAAAAAAGATTTTAAAGGTATTTGATTAAAATATTTTATTTCCGACAGGTTTTTTGGTTGAAGCGCTTTTACTCTTATATATTCTTTTTCAAGATTGGTAGTGTTTAGACTTATAAGTGTCCCACCTTTATTTTGTGCTTTTATGGATCCTTCTTCTTCTTTAACTGCACCGATAAAACTTTTATTTCCGGCACGGTAAACACGTGCAAATCCTTGATCCATAACACATTCTAAATCTAGTACTTCCTCAATAAACAAACATCCTTTTTCAAAATCCTTATAATATAAAAAAGTTATGTGTGATGAGTATCTATTTTTCATATTTATCTCCTTTAAAAAGGCTTGTAAAAGCCTATTTTAATGTTTTATGGGTACCATCACAATATGGTGGGTTACCGGTATGTTTACAGCGACATAGGTATTTATCCTGTGTTTCTTGTACTGAGAATTTAAAGGGTTTTAGTTCAGTACCTTTATGAGATGCGTCACAGAAAGGTTGGTTTTTACTCGCTCCACATGAACACCATAAATACACTTTATCTTTTTCTAGTTCTACCTTAATTGGGGATTTTTCAGCAATAACTGGTTTACTCATAGTATCGCCTCCTTCTAGATTAATTATATCATGTAACATACAAGAAAAAAAGGCGACTTATTTATCCCCTTTTCGACGTCTATTGTTTTTATTTTTTGCTTTATCAAGATACATATTATTATCTGCCTCGACAAATAAATCATTTTTTGAAGCAGTCTCTGGATTATCACATATACTATAACCAAAACTAAATGCAAGATTTCTAACATATTCTGTTTCACTGGTCTTTAAGATATTGTATATATCCTTTTTATAATATTCTAATTGTCCTTTATTAGGTCCTTCAACAATAATTAAGAACTCATCTCCACCAAATCTTGCAAGCATTGACTTTGTATCCTTAAATACTTTGGTGATTGTTTTAGCGAATTCTATCAACGCTTTATCTCCTGCAGTATGCCCATATGTATCATTAATTTCTTTAAAGTCATCAAGGTCAATCATAATGACACTAAATCGTTTTTTTCTATTTATAAGGTTGCTTATATAATCTTCACAACGCAATCTAGTGTATAGACCGGTATTGAAATCACGTGATGAAGATGTTGTCTCAAATATAAGATACGTAAATACTACTGCTAAGGAAGCAGAACTCCAGATTAAAAGTAAACCATAAAATATCAACTGGAATATCGTTCCTATTATTGGAAGTACTAAAAAAATAAATACACCAATAATAAACTTATTGGGAATGACTTTACGTTTTTTAAATATAAGCAATAAAATGTAAGTATATAATATATATACAAGTGTAATTGATATCCATATTAGTGGTAAACGAGAATAGAGATTGGTTGTTTGATCTATTTCAAATAATATAGGAGTAAAAATATTTATTGTACATAATATTGTTAATATAATTGTTGGGTGCAAATAATACATTCTCTTTTTAATTCGTTCAACAGATTCAAAAATGACAAAATCTATATATGAAGCAAAAAGACTAGCAACTACAGTCCCAAATAACGCAAACAGAGTATTAAACGCCCAGTTTAATATAAAGTTAGTGTCCCCTGGAAGACCATCAAGTAGCCATGATAAAACCTCCAAGACTAGCATAACCATTGTCGAAACAACAATTAATCTAAAAATGCGATTTCGAAAACTATAAACTTCACTCTTTAGTTGAATTATGAGTAATAAAATTAATAATAATATAAATGCGTAAATATTCAAATCATACTTTAATACTGCTTCTATGTTCATAGTATCACCTCTAAATTGGTAATCGTTTTTTATTTCTGTAATACAACATTAAATCTGTAAATACCATTAGGAAATTAAGTGCATATAGAAATACTACAAAATCATAATTGTATACGATTTTATGAAGCATTCCAAAGATGTATCCTGACATAATAACATATAGGAATATTACACTTTTACCAGTTGTACTTTTACTTTTTAAACTTTTGTGAATTGAAGCTGGCCATGCCGCTCCAAAACAGATAAGCATTAAAATCTCAAATTCGCTCATAGTGACTCCTAATCTAATTTTTTTGTATAGAAATATATCTGACCATATTTTAATTTAATAATTTCATCTATTTCAAAGCCTAGTTTATGATAAAGATGGATATTAGTCTGATCACTTGTTTCTAGAATCATATGATCAAAACCTAGATCTTTAAAATATGAGAATGTCTCTCTAATCGCATTACTCATAATACGCTTACCTTTATATTCATCCTTTACACCAACAGAAAATAGATGAACTGAAGAAGGGAATTCTCTTAAATGATATTGATTATATACTTTGTTGTATTGTAATAGTTTCTTTAAACTACTATATCTTAAATTGAAAAGAAATAGAATAAAATTCCCTAATCCTTTTGTTCTAAAGACACGAGTAACTGAAATTTGGTATGGATCATTGGCATCCATGAAAGTAATATATCCACATATATTATCTTCTTTATATACCCTGATGATATATCCATGAACATTAATTACTTTATACATTAGTAAGAAAAGGTTATACAATACATTTTTTCTTCTTTTTGGATTTTTTATTACTTTTACAAAGTTCTCATGATTCATAAACGCATTACTCATTACTGATGCCATTTCTTTTAATTCTTCTAGGGTTAGTATGTCTTGTTTAATGCTCATTAATACTTATTTTGAGCCGCTCGTAAGAATGATGATACATACTTATCTACCCTGAAGAAATAAAGTTTATTATTATAGGTGAATTGCCAGTTTTTACGTAGTGTTAA
>JBFFKS010000130.1:0-4903 GCA_041555275.1 Xianfuyuplasma sp.
AAGGAGTGCCCCTCACCTTCAATCAACCACAATGGTGCATGCCAAAAACCCCATAGAAGACCGATGATTAAACTTGCTTGTATGATTCCAACTTTGTTTTGTAAAGGTACCTGGATAAATCCTCTCCAACCAAACTCTTCTTGCCCACCACCTACTAAAAATATCATAAGTGTGTATGGTATCAATAGTACTATTGGAGAAATCCCAATATCGGTTGGAATCAGTGAATTTGGTAAACGATCAATATTAAGCATATTTGTCGAATAATGAGCAATAATTGTCGTGATAGAAGCAAAGAACACAGCCAATACATAGAATTTCCAATTCGTCTTAAAATTAAATGATCTTCTAAAGAACGCTTTTACAGCATCCATTTTACCGCTTGAGTATGTAATGATAACCGCAGAAATCAATGGTCCAAACGCACCCAATAATACCACTACTGTGATTAACGCTTGCAGTGAATCGGTCATTTCATAAACTCCAAAAGTTGGTAACACAAAAGGCAGCCATAATATCCAGGCCCATGCATAAGTGTAGATGAAATACCTGATTATTAATTTGTTTTCCATTTCTCTTCCCCTTTTTCGTACTTCTGTTTAACTTAATTGTATCACAATACCCATATATTAATATATTCTAAATTATTTTAATAATGCTCAGAATTGATAGGTTGTTAAATACTAGTAATATTGATGCTTCTTATTCGAAATTCTCTTTATTCATAACCTGATAAAATGTATCTATATCTTGAAAATAAACAGTATATGTGAGGATTGTGCTCAAATATGCTATAGTCAGTAATCTTTAAGTCATATATAATACGGCTCGTTGTATCGTTTATCATTGACAAATTATTACTCATTATTAATTAAAAGTAAAAGACCACTCCAAATCCCCTTATAATTAAGAAAAACATGATAAATACTAATAGAAATTTATCATGTTTTTTTGAGTTTCATTTTTACTATTATGTCTTATCTAAAAAAATATGTTCATTTCTAATTTGTCTAAGAATTTGTTATTTCATTTCATCAATATTTTGAAACAATATAATCGTATTTTTCCCTATTTGTTTTCCTTGTAACATAGCGCTATCAGCTTGATTTATCAAGTAATCTGTATCAACAAATGTGTTGGTTGTTGTAATTCCAATAGTTGCTGTTACTTTAAGTTTATTCTTTCCAAATCTTTTTTCATTAATTGTCTTTTGAATTCTTTCTGAAATGCTCATTGATTTAGAATAATCTGCATCTACTAGTACCACGACAAATTCTTCTCCACCCCATCGGCACAACAAGTCACCTTCTCGTAAATTTTGTTTTATAGTAAAGGCAAATTCTTTTAAAACAACGTCACCTTCCATATGCCCATATTGATCGTTTACTTTTTTAAAGTCGTCTATATCTAAAAGTAGAACACTCAAAGGTTTTTCTACTCTCTTTAATTTAGCTAACTCATAGTTAAACAAACTTAATAATCCTCTTCTGTTAAATGTTTCAGTTAATTGATCCATATTTGATAAATTAGTTAACTTTTTGTTCAGTGTCAATAATTCATCATGAAGTTCTTGAATTTCAAAGTGTTTATAATATATATCTAACAATGATTTATATTTTCTTTTTGCTACAAAAGGCGAAAAAATTGCAAACATTATAACAAAACCCCCACCATATAAATACCATTCTTCTAAAGAATAAGTATTAGATAATAGTTTCGTCACTAAAAGAATAGACATACATATACTGTTGTAGATAATTGCTTCTTTAAAAGTAACAATATTAACAAACAATGGCAATAACAGAATTACAAAAGCTAAAGTGAAGTTTATCACATTTAAATCTTCCACTTTAAAGACTATTATCTCTGGAGTGACAATAACAAAAATATATATTGGGAGTAAAATCATTAATAGCGAAATGAAATGATTTACTTTATTATATTTGAATAATAAATATGCACCATATATCATCGATACAATTAATATTCTAATAATAAATATATATCCCCAAAAGTGAGGTACAGTTTGAATGTCAAATATTGTATTGATTAACATTAAACCTATTGCAATATAAACAAACAACTTCAATGACTTCATTCTTTGATTTTTAATTTCTACTATAATCTTTTCATCAGAATACATTTTAAAAACCTCCATTCTAGAACTTTATACTATTATACCATATCCTAATTATAATTTATAAAAGACACCAAATTAAATCATGATAGTTTCGCTTTATCATGTCTTTTTTTGAGGTATTATAATCAAAAGGCTTTGTATTTTATTCATATTATTACTTCAAATTATTTATGCTACGGCTCGTTGTAAACTTTTTTGATTGAGAAAATTAATATGCCCCTTTTGAGTAGGTTACTTCATAACTATGTGAGTACACTTCAAAAACAATCCCAAATGGATCTTCAACGTAACACATTCTATAGGGTTTTTCATTTGGATAGTACTCTCTAATAGGCATTCTTTGTTTTCCACCATTAGCTACAATTTTTTTTACTAATCCTTCTAAATCAGGATCTTGTACACTAAAATGGAACATCCCTGTTGGGATATGATTGAATACAGGTCTTTCTTTTGTGTTTTGTTTAAACTCAAATAACTCTATTCCAATTCCATCTGATGTTACCATATGAGCAATTTTAAAATCTTCGTATCCTTCACCAAATACATCTTGGCACATGATACCTATTGCTGTATCAGTTTCTTCTTTCACTAAAGATGGTTCCATTACTGTATACCATCCCATTACTTCTTTATAGAATTCTACTGCTTTTTCAATATTTGGTACTGATAAGCCTATATGAGAAAAGCTTCTTGGATATGTCATAGTATTTCCTCCTTTTTTGATTTACCATGACATCTTACCTCAAATAAAAAAGTAAGTAAATTACTTACTTTTTTGTAGGTATTATTCATGAACGATAATATCGTTCTTTTTTCCATAATCTTTTGTGAAATCACATAAAGAATCAATTATATCTTTTAAATGGGAATATTTCTCATTTAACGAGTATTCTACATTAAGTGGTTTATAGGAAATCGTTGTTCTTACAATGAGTTCACTTTGTTCTAATTCTTTTAATTGGGTTGTTAACATTTTTTCAGTAATTTCAGGGATTGCTTTTTTTAATAAGGAGTATCTATTATCACCATACATAATATGCCACAATAGTCTCATTTTCCATTTTCCACCCATTAAATCTATGGTTAGTAATAAAGAGCAACTATACTCATCTTTTAGTTTTTTCATAGTTTCACCTCAATAAACTTATTGTTACCTATATCATACCATATTCATCAATTATTTGTGATACGGCTCGTGTACTGAACCCTAAAGTTGCAACTTAGAATAAACTGTATATCATTAGATTTCATGATAAATTGGTACAAGTATAATCTCCGAAGTTTACTTTCATTTGAAACCGGGTACTCGTGGTGGAGAATTTTATTTTACAACACTTCATATTCGTAATTTTAACACAATTTATAACACTGTAAATTGATTTCTACCGTTTTCCTTTGATAAGTATAAGGCCTCATCCGCTCGGTGAAACAGTTCATCATAGTCTTCATTTTCTATATAGCTTGCAATCCCCATGCTCATTGTGATAGATCCTAAATC
Organism: Xianfuyuplasma sp.; assembly: GCA_041555275.1. Taxonomy (GTDB): domain Bacteria; phylum Bacillota_I; class Bacilli_A; order Izemoplasmatales; family Izemoplasmataceae; genus Xianfuyuplasma. Next base: position 3,639 of record JBFFKS010000130.1, read on the forward strand.
TTTATATTCTTTTTCATTTAGATCATTCTTTATTTTCGTTGCAACTGTTGTTACACCATCAATCGTCGTATTGGGGAATATAAACGAAAATTCTTCCCCTCCCCATCGAGCCAAAAAGTCACTTTCCCGAATCTTATTTTTCAAAAATGTTGAAAGTTCTACAAGATATTCATCTCCAACATCATGCCCATAGGTGTCATTTACACGTTTGAATAGATCAACGTCCATAATCATTATCGTTAGTGGTAATTTGTGTCGTTTTGCCATTGCGATCTCTCGCTTTAGCTCTTCATCGAATTTTTTTCTGTTCCATAATCCTGTTAATGAGTCTATGTGAGACATTTTCACCAGATTGTAGATAACAACTTGTTGGGAGTAATTTGATGTATATAATATCCCACCGGCTAAAATGATGAAGATAAATAAATTATAAGTGGTTTGGGTATCAGACTCAAAAATAAATAACGCAAGAAATAAGGTAAATAGTGAACCACTAATGTAAAAAATCATTGCCACTCTTAACCGTAAAAGGTTAAAAACAGTGATACCAAGAAGAATCGTTAGAGCATAGTCAAACGCTTGACCTCTCGTTATAAGTAAGGTTGCTATCGTGACTCCAAACATGATAAAGGAATCGATAAATGCCGGTAATTTTAGTTTTTTTATATAAGAGACATAATACAAAGCAAAGATACTTGCTGCTAATAAAACAATTTCAAACAATGCAAGATATATATATCCCCCAGATAGTATAAAGTTATATAATATACTAGGAATTAAAGCGAGAATAAAAAACACATTAATCGTTATAATAAGATATTTTCTGGGTGTATAAATTTCTGCTACTAATTCTTCAGGCATTAAGATATTGTTTGATTTCATAAAGATCCCCACTTCCAATTTGAATATTTTACACTATCTAAATTGTATATTAACTTAGACCATAATGCAATTTAATAAGTTGTTACGCCAAGTATTAACTCCAAAAATTGACAATAATGGCTCATCATTGAGATAATCTAAATCAATCTCTATCCATCGTTTCCTAAATGTAGTGTCACAATAACTTACTAGTTTATTTCAATTTACATTATCAATGTACATAATAATATTGCAGTACCTGTATCACAATTTATATGGCATTGTTGTTGTGTAAATATCATTAATTGTAATTATTTATGGTACGGCTCTTTGTAACGTTTATCATTGACAAAATCATTCTTATTCACTTAAAACTTTATCAATGAGTTTTTTTAGTGTGGGTA
>JBFFKS010000131.1:0-4875 GCA_041555275.1 Xianfuyuplasma sp.
ATGATTTAATGGTTAAGAAGTTTTCGGAAGATGAAAATATGCTTACTATTCAAGTTATCGTTAACCAAGAAGATCTTGGTAGGGTAATTGGAAAGAACGGACGAATAGCAAACGCTATTAGAACAATCGCATATGCGAGTGCTTCTAGAGAAGGAAAAAAAATAACGATTAATATTGATTCGTTTTAGACCTGTTTTCAGGTCTTTTTTTTATCATGTGTGACGAAATATGACAAATTGTATACTGATTTTAAAAGATATATATACTAAAATATATATATGATATAATAAGTTTGTACTTTTCTTATAATAGAGGTGTGAAAATGGAATGTAAACTTAAAAATGGTAAAACTGTAAATGTTAGAGAAGTAAAAGTTTCTGATACCATGAAAATATTGGACTATATGGAAATAGTAAATAGCGAGACGAAAAATTTATCTAGAGAACCTCACGAGTGGAATATGACATTCGTTGAAGAAGAGATATTTATAACAAGAGTAGTTAAGAGTGAAAACGAATGTATGTTAACGACATGGGATGACGATAAACTTATTAGTCTTTGTGGTTTTCATGGAAGTAATTTAGAAAGACTTAAACACCGTGCTGATCTTGGAATAAGTATTTTAAAGGATTATCATGGTCTTGGTTTAGGATCCTTTTTGATGGAAGAATTAATTAAAATTGCGAAAAAAAGGGGCAAAAAGTATCTTGAATTATCTGTTCGATGTGACAACCTTAATGCGATACATATTTATGAAAAAGTAGGTTTTGTTCAAGAAGGTAAAAAAAAAGAAGCATTCTATGTTGATGGAAAATATGTTGATTTGCTGTTAATGGCAAGAAAGTTGTAGGTATATATTATGAATACACTAGAAGTTAGAAACATTAAAAAGACTTTTAAATTATCAAAAAAACAACAAAAAATAGAAAAATCTAATCTCAAAGAAAAAATTGCAGTTAATGACTTATCATTTACTGCTTATCCTGGTGAAATATTCGGGCTTTTAGGACCAAATGGAGCTGGAAAGACGACTTGTTTAAGAGCGATTTCTACATTAATAAAACCAGATGAAGGAGATATCATTGTTGGTGGAACAAGTGTCAAAACAGATTCACTAATAGTTCGAGGAAAAATTGGATTTTTGACAAGTGAACTAAAACTAGAAGATCACTTTACTCCAAATTATCTCTTTACTTATTTTTCAAAACTTCATGATGTAGACATTGAGACGATACAAGAAAGAAAAATTAAACTCTTCAAACGATTTGGTATTGATGAGTTTATGGAAGTAAAAGTAGGAGAACTATCAACAGGGATGAAGCAAAAAACGAGTATTGCTATTAGTTTGGTTCATGATCCTGATTTTATTATTTTTGATGAACCTACAAACGGGCTTGATGTATTAACAGCAAGAAGTGTTACTGATTATCTAATTGAACTTAAGGATCTTGGAAAAACAGTTATCTTATCGACACACATTCTTAGCGTTGTTGAGAAATTATGTGATCGGGTAGGAATAATCATCAATGGTAAAATGAAATTATGTGATAAACTTGAAAATATCGTAAAAGATAATCAAAAAGATGATTTAGAGGATACTTTCTTCAAACTTGTATTAGAAGAAGAAACGGTAGGTGCTTTCTAATGAAAAATGCATTAACTGTTTTTAGAAAAGAATTTTATAGAGTAGTAAGTGACAAGAGATTGATTTTTATGGCTGTCTTTTTACCAGGGTTAGCTATATATGTTATGTATAGTTTTATGGGGAATGCGATTGGAAATGAAGTTCAGGATATTCAAGAGCACACTATGATTATTTATACTGAAAATGCACCTCAAGATTTAATTGATTTAATTTCTGCCGATGATAAACCTTCGGAATTTCACTTAACTAGTGAACTCTCACAATCTGAAATTGAAACAAAAGTTTTAGAAGGTGAAATTGATATAGTTTTACAATTCCCTACAGATTTTGAAACATTATTAACTGAATTTCAAGAAGATGATTTTGAAATTCCTCAAATTACAATTTCATATAACCCAGGAGAAAGATATAGTGAAAATTCTTATTGGACAGTGGGATATCATTTAAATCAATATCGTCAAGCAATTGTCTATGAACGTCATGGTGACGAGATTTATGCATTTAGCCAAACCGAAGAGCATATTGTTGATGAGGACAAGGCTTCTGGACAAGATTTTGCTATGTTGTTACCAATGCTTATAATTATGTTTTTATTTAGTGGGGCAATGAGTATTGGACCAGATAGTATTGCTGGTGAAAAAGAACGTGGGACCATTGCAACATTATTAGTTACGCCAATTAAACGTAGTGAACTAGCAATTGGTAAAGTATTGAGTTTGAGTGTGATTTCTTTATTTAGCGCAACATCATCTTTTATTGGTATTATTCTAAGTTTACCAAAATTGATGGGTGCTGAAGGAGGAGAACTCAGCACAGATATATATGGTATTGGAGACTATTTCGCAATCTTTGCTGTATTATTAGCAACAGTATTGGTAATTGTTGGGATAATAAGCTGTATAAGTGCATATGCAAAAAATATCAAAGAAGCGACAATGTTAATTATGCCAGTTTACTTTATCAGCATAATTACTGGTGTTAGCAGTATGTTTAGTGGTGAAGCAGCTTCGAGTACTATGATATATTTAGTCCCGATTTATAGTAGCATTAATATGATCATTAGTATTTTAACATTTGAGATGTTTCCTATTCATTTTTTAGTGTTTGTATTATCTAGTTTGGTTTATGTAGCATTATTAATCATACTAATGACAAAGTTGTTCCAATCAGAAAAAGTAATGTTTAATAAATAAAGGAGTGTATTATGGAATATATTAAAATTGCGACAATCGTTAATACTCATGGTCTTAATGGTAATTTGAAAGTAAAATCATTTACAGACTTTAAAGATGAAAGATATAAAAAAGGGAACACCTTATTTATCTTCTTTAAGAATAAATATATTCCTGTAACAGTGTCTTCTTTTAGGACAGTAAAAACACTGGAAACGATTATTTTTAACGAGTTCTCTGATATAAATGAAGTAGAGAAGTACAAAGGATCCGATTTATTTATTAGTAGCGACTTAATTCATGATTTAGAAGAAGATGAGTTTTACTTTGAAGAACTAATTGGAATGCAGGTATATAATGATAAGCTTATTGGGGAATGCATTGACGTTAGAGAAGTTCCTCAAGGAGAAATGCTTGTTATAAAAAGAGAAGGATTAAAAGATGCTCTAATCCCGTTCAATAAACAATTTGTAAAAGAAGTGCACAAGGAGGAAAATAAAATCTTTCTCATAAATTGGGAGGGCTTGTTATGAAAATTGACATCTTAACACTGTTTCCAAAAATGTTTGAAGGATTTATAAGCGAGAGCATTATTGCACGAGCTATAAACAACAATTTGATAGAAATTAATATAATTGATTTTAGAGAGTTTAGTAGTTCAAAACATAAAAAAGTTGATGATTCTCCTTTTGGTGGTGGAGCAGGAATGGTATTAAACGTTCAACCTGTATACGATGCATTAATAAGTATAAAGAATTACCAAAATGCATTGAAAATATTGGTTTCACCGCAAGGAGAAACCTTCTCTCAGAAAAAAGCATATGAATTGTCAGAAGAGAAACATATAATTATTTTATGTGGCCACTATGAGGGTTACGACGAAAGAATTAGAGATTACTTTGATATTGAAATATCAATTGGTGACTATGTTTTAACGGGTGGAGAATTAGCTGCAATGGTTTTAGTGGATAGTTTTACAAGAGTAATCCCTGGTGTTATAAACAAGGATGAGTCCCACATAAATGATTCGTTCAATAATGATTTGTTAGAACATCCTCATTATACAAGACCACGCGAGTTCAATGGAAAAGAAGTACCTGAGGTTCTCCTTAACGGAAATCATAAAGAGATTGATAAATGGCGTTTAGAAGAATCGATTAAACGCACAAAGAAGCGTCGACCTGATTTGTATAAAAAATATCTTAATAAATAAATCAATAAAAAGGTAATTAAATATAAGTAAATGAGAAATTTTAATATATGTTTACAGCAAATATTTTACTGTAGACAGACCCGGATTTGAGACTCTTAAAGCACTCGAATTTAACTATGAAATTTCCTTGCATTTGCAATACCATTATGCTATAATAAATTTCGCTGTTAAATCATTTAGCATAATTTGCTCCGCTTTGGTACAACCTTATGAGCAGGTTAAAAACAAATAAGGAGTTGATATCATGTCACAGCAATTATTATCTGATGTTACTAAAGATTATCAAAAACCTGAAGTTCCTCAATTTCGTAGTGGGGATACAGTAAAAGTATCTGTTAAAATCCGTGAAGGAAACAGAGAAAGAATCCAGGTATTTGAAGGTTTAGTAATTATGAGACAAGGTGGAGGAATTAGTGAAACTTTTACTGTAAGAAAAGTATCTTACGGTGTTGGAATTGAAAGAACATTCCCAATCCACTCACCATTAGTAGAAAAAATCGATGTTGTAAGAAGAGGTAAAGTTCGTAGAGCTAAACTATTCTATATCAGAGGATTATCTGCTAAACAATCACGTATTAAAGAACGTAGATAACAATATAACACCATCAAATTTGATGGTGTTTTTGTTTGCTTGTATGATATAATAGAGGTACAGAAAAAGGGGATGATTTTTTTATGGATAGTAGAATTATAGAAGCAATATCTGTTTTAAGAGTAAAAAAATATAATCATATTTTCATTGGATTTGCAGGATTGCTGATTGTTGTGATTTCGTTTGTCTCAAATTTAGTATTTATAATACCAGGAGTTTTTATGTTGTTTGTTTCAGCAATTGGATATAAAAA
>JBFFKS010000132.1:0-4856 GCA_041555275.1 Xianfuyuplasma sp.
AATATTGCAGTGGAATCAGCTACTTCTCGCTTCAATGATGCCAATATTAAAACAGAAAATATTCATATAAATAATGTTCAAAATGGAAGAATCCAGTTAGAAAACATCAAAAAGCATAATGATAATTATTTGTCAGAAATTAATAAGGAACTATTAACTTTGACGAAAGAATTTGAAAAAAATATTTTTACAGTTCGTCCTCGATTAGAAGAATCTATTGGTGATGCACAAAAAGCAATTGACAAAGAAATCGCCGAAAAAGAGCAAAGATTAATTGATTTAAATGAAAATAACGGAAGAATTATTCAATCTGCTGAAAATAACCTATATTCTACTTTCCAAGAAGGATATGAAAAACTTAAAAATAATCTTTCATATTATTTGGAAAAATACCGAGTTATGGAAATGGAATACGCAGAATCAAACAATACCTCAAACGACATTATAAATGAAAATAATGTTGTCTTTGAAAGAGCGCTAATCGAACTTGGTAAACAAAAACATATACAAACCTTAGAATCATTACAAGATATTAATAAAAAAATGCTTGGAGAGGGGGAATAGAATATGGCTAAATCTAATAAATCATCGTTACCTAAAATAATCTCCAAAGCAAATCGTGATATCTCAATAATAATTGATAATGACATCGCAAAAGAATCAGAAATACTTAAAAATTTAGTTGATCAAGTACTAGCAGCTAACTTAGAAGTGAAAAAGAAAAATAACCAAAGAATCACTGAAACAAAACGAAAACTAGCAGAACTTGATACAGAAATCGATGAATTAAACATATCAATTGATTTAGTAGATCGTGAAACAGTGTTAGAACAACTAAACGAAATGATTGATGCTGAAAATAAAATATTCACAGCACGTCAAGAGATTCGTTTCTTTGAAAATGAACACACTGAGGGTCGTATAAACGAACTGGACAACATCTATCAGCATCTTACTTCTTCTATTCAAAATATTAAATCTTCAGAATTTGCTTTCCGTGAATTACTTCAAGATGGTAATGATATGTTATTTAATAAACAAATTTCGATTACCAATGAAATTATCCAACTAATGACAGATGTATTTAAAACCAAAAAAGAATACGCTGTTTCAAAAATTGATGAATCAAATGAAATCAAAGAACGTATTGCTGTTTTAGAAAATGAATTTATGACTTTTATCAACGCTAACCTAGATACTTGCAAACAATTATCTAGTGATTCTGCTTCTATTTTTATTGATGAAGACAATGAATTATTCATTTCAGAAAAAATTCAAATGGATTACGATAAAACAATGGAAGAAATAAATCAAAAGATTGCACAAATTGAAGAAAAACATCTTATAAAAAAGGATGAACTACTCAATACATACCTAAATTTTGAAAACGGAATTAGAGCAAAACTTAAATCAGATAATCAAAAGGCTATTGATGAGGAAATGAGAGTTGCTACTAAAAAAGATGAGGAACTACGACAAATCCGCCTATTAATTATTGATGCTGAGAAGAATCAAGATATTGGTAAAGTCCAAAGTTTGATGAAACGATTTGAGAAAATCGAGAAATCTAGACAAACAAAGGCACTTGACAAAACAGCTAAAATGCTAGAGCAAATGACAAAAAAAACCAAAGACAAAACCAAACTACAACTTAAGGCCTTATCCTTAAAACGAGTTTCTGACCTACATAAACTAGAACTTGCATTAGCTCTAGAACGTGTAAAATTTCAAGAGTCAAAAATATTATATAAAATCAAATCTGATCGCGACGCTTTGTTAAGCGATAATTCTATAAACAAGTTGCGTATTGAAAATCTACAAGCATTCCTTAATGAAAAAATCAGGGTTACAAAAGATATTTCTCAAGTTAAATTAGAACTTCGTATTGCAGAACTAAATTTACTAAAAGAAAACGAAATTAGAGAATTGGAGTTATTCTCAACATTTAAAGAATTATTGTCTCAATTAAAAGATATCGAGCATAAAAGACTACTAAAATTAAAAGAACACATCAACAATCATAATTTGATTAAAATAGAACAACAATTCCATGTTGATAAGGCTGTACAAGATATATTACTTGAACAAGAATTAAGTAATATTGACAAATTAATCTTGAAAAAAAGAAATGAATCACTTATTCGAGTTGAAAAACTTAAAGAGGATGCGAATTCTGAGATAATTTATCAAGAATCATTAATAAAAATCGCTCAAAAAGAGCATGAATTACAACTCATTAAAGTGAAATCACTTTATGAGAATGAGCGTAGTTTAGCTGAAGAACAAGTAGAAAGAATTAATTTGGGTATTCAGGTAAACGATGCATTTGTAAAAACCACTTTAGAAAATCAATTGCTATTTGCATCCCAACAAATCCAATGTGCAAAAAGCGAGTATGATATTCGTGTAGAGAGTGTAATGCTAACCAAAGAACAAGAATTGGCGTATGCAAATAAAAAAATTGATTATTATCGTCAAAAATACGAATACGAGAAATCTAAGATAAGAAAAGAACTTGATGATAAGTTGGAAGACCTTAATTATAAACTTCTTCTTTTTACTGACAAAAAAGAAAATGAGGAAATTCAGCATCAAATTGATAATTTAACAAATCGATTCCAGAAAATGATTGATGACATACAAGTTATCGAAGATAAAGATGAAGAAATTAAACGTTATCAAAAAGTAATTGAAGCTGCCGAACTTAGAGCTGAAAAGGCTGTGAATGAAGCACAAGCTTTAAGAGAGCAAACTACAACTGCATTTGAAGCTCTTTACAATCAGACCAAGGAAAAATACTCATTAATTGAATCAAGCACACATTCTGAGGACACAGTGGGGATTATGCCACTAATCAACAGTAACGCAATATCTAGTGCTGATGAACGTTTACAACAAGCAATTAAAGAGGCAGATGAATTATATAAAGAACGAATAACAGGACCAAATAACGAAATTGCAGCACGTAAAAAGGATCTTGAAGAATTATCGGTTGATGAAGAGACTGAAATGTTCATTCAAGAACAAAAAGAATTAAAGAAAAATAAGATATTATTATATAATGAGGCAATACTACTTCTCCAAGAACAAAGAGAAAAAGCGACTGAAATTGCCAAAGAGGATAGTAATCGTGCGCGTTTAATCCAAGAAAAACAATTAGAAGAGGAACGAGAAAAACAGTTTGATAAAGATGATTATCGTTCTAAAGAGGAAATTATTAAGGACTATGCTGAACTTGAAGGAAAAGAACGACGCTTAATCTTAAAACATATTACAGATGCTCAAGAATTTTCAAATGAACGTCTATTAGAACATAAGAAAATTATGAAAGAGATTAATAATTTGATTAAGCAATCACTTAAGCCTTACAAAAAATATATCCGTTTTGCATCAAAAGGATTAAATGCAGAGAAAAAAGAAATAACAAAAGAATACAAAAAAAGACTCAGAAAAGCTCTAAACGAAGCTGAATCAGGATTTATTTCTGAAATTTAAAAAAGACTCGAAGAGTCTTTTTTTATTCATCTGTTAAGTTCTTCAGCCATTTGAACGTGAGAAAACGATAATTTGTAATAATAAATTTTATAATTTCTTCAATATTTACAATTGCTATAATGAGATATAATGGCAATGTTGTATATATACTTAATATAAACGCTAAGGGAACGCCAATTAACCATAATGGTAATGCTTCAGATAACATTGCATACATTGTGTCTCCGCCTGATCGCAACGTACCAATAATATGAATAGCATTGACAAATTTAATAGGAACATAAAAACTAAAAACTATTAAAATGAGTCTTAAGTTTTCTTTAATAGCAACGTCAAGGCTTGAAAACATTAGTGGAATTTTAGAACTTAAGAGAAACAGACTAATTCCTAAAACTACACCCGCAACTAATGTTAACTTAATAAATCTAATTCCCCAGTTTTTAGCAACATCAATTTTACCTTCTCCTAATTTTTTACCTAACATTATAGCGCAAGCACTAGATATTCCAGCATTAATAGTCCAAAAAAATCCCATCACCTGATTTGATATATGAACAGTCGGAATTGCCTCAACACTTATATAACTAAAAGCAATAAGGTAAAAACTCATACCAAGACCCCAAATTGTTTCATTGATTGCAACTGGTAAGGCTTTTTTTAATAATTTTTTTAGATAATCACTAGTAATTTCTTTTATTAAACCAAACTTTATTTTAAATACTTCTCTCTTTGTGAATATCATATAGCTGATTAAGATTAATGCACCAATACTACTACTTATAACTGTAGCCAATGCTGCACCCTCTATTCCCAATCTTGGAAATCCATATAGACCATGAATCAAAAGATAGTTTAGGACAGTATTAATCGCAACCATTATAAATGCTACTACTTGAGGAAAAATTACTTTCTCAACACTTCGCATTAGCATACTAATTACAAAACCAGCAGCAAGTGTGAAATAAGAAAAAGAGGCAATCTTTATATATCTAACTCCATAATCTTGAAGAATAGCAGCATTTACTGTCTCTCCAGAGTTATTAAACCAACTGATTACTGTTTCACTAAAGAAAAATCCGAAAATGAAAAAAATTGAGGTAATGATCATAGATGAAATAATGGTTACAATGAAAACTTTATGAATGTTCTTGAAATCTTTACTACCCCAATACTGTGAGAAAAAGATTGCAAGACCACTAACAAAACCGAAATTAACCATGATATTTAGAAAACTGAAACTAGCTGCGATTCCAACTGCTCCTACCGCAATATCACCTAGACTAGAAACCATTATGGTATCAATAAATGCTAATAATGAAGATAATAATTGTGACAAAGCAATAGGTAGCCCAATACGGACT
>JBFFKS010000133.1:0-4853 GCA_041555275.1 Xianfuyuplasma sp.
CTAAATATTTTTATATTAATCTCGACTTTTGTGACAATTTATCAAAAAAATATAGAACAATTTAGAAAAAAAGTACTATAATATATTATTTTGTATTACAATATGATAGAGGTGATATGATGATTGGAAAAGCACAAATAGTACATGATTATATAGAGAACAAAATCATGTTAGGAGAATACGCTCCAGGAGAAAAAATACCATCAGAATCGAAACTATGTGAAAAACTTGGAGTAAGTAGAGTTAGTGTTCGTAGTGGAATTGAAAAATTAATTACAATTGGGTTACTCCAAAAAGAAAAATTTGGTGGGACGTACGTATCCCTTCAAAATAAAGAAAATTACTTACGTGCTCTAACACCAGCACTTATGCATAACTTTGATTATTTGGAAATGCTAGAATTACGACAAGCACTGGATGCGTTAAGTATTGAGTTGTGTATAAGTAATCTTAATGATGAAGTTATAGGGGAGTTGAAAAAGCTACTAGAAGAAATGAAAGAATACAAAGATAGTGAGTCCGATTTCTTTACACTTGATCGTAAATTTCACCTGACGATTTCAAGATACTCTCGTAATAATCTATTACACAACATAAATGAAATAATATGGGAAGTCTTAGAAAATAATGCTAAACAGCAATACCATATGATTGGTAATGATGAACGTTTTATCGAACACAGTAAAATACTAGATGCAATGATTCATAGTGATCGTGAACTTGCAAGGATGTTTAGTATTAGACATCTATCAAGAACAATTAAGGATGTGAAAAGTGGAGTATAATCTCTACTTTTTTATTTTTCTCTTGAAAACGCTTTTACAATTTGATATAGTATTTATTGTAGTACAAAAATAGACAATTTACTCCAAATACTAATACAATGCATAATAAATTGTATTAAATCGACTAAATTGTAATACAAAAGGAGAAGACAAGATGGCTTTATATTTAACTTTGGTTTTAATTGTATCAATCGTTTTAATCGTATTAGCGACTAGTAAATGGCATTTACATCCTTTTATGGCGTTAATAGGTGCTGCATTCTTTGTAGCATTTGCAGTGGCTATACCTCAATCTACAGGATGGTTAATTGTAGATGGTAAAGACCCAATCAGCTTCTTAGCAATTGAATCAATTATTCGTAGTGGATTCGGAGGTATCTTAGCTTATATCGGTATCGTTATAGTACTTGGTACAATTATTGGTATAATCTTAGAAAAATCTGGTGCGGCTGTTAAGATGGCAGACTTTATCTTACGCGTTGTTGGTCCAAAAAGACCTGCATTAGCAATGAGTATAATTGGTTGGATCGTATCTATCCCAGTATTCTGTGATTCGGGATATGTTATCTTATCAAGTTTACGTAAAAGTGTTACAAAAAAATCAGGTGTTAGTGCGGTAACTATGAGTGTTGCTCTTGCAACAGGATTGTATGCATCTCATACGTTAGTTCCTCCTACACCAGGTCCTATCGCAGCAGCAGGAAATTTAGGTATTGGTGATGCTCTTGGTTTAGTAATCTTAGTCGGAGCATTTGTATCATTATTCTCTATGGCAGCAGGATATATCTGGGCGAAATTCATTGGTCAAAAAATTGAACTTCAAGAAGATATTGACAACAAAGCATTCGGAGAACAACTTGGTAATGGAATTGACGCTTCTGAAAAAGAAATCGTTGAAAAATATGGAAAACTTCCATCTACATTTATGAGTTTTGCTCCAATTTTAATCCCTATCATTTTGATTTCCTTAGGAACGATCGTTAAGTTCTTCTGGGATGTATCTCCTGAAGCTGGACTAGGTGAATTCTTCTGGACATTCTTTATGTTTTTAGGAAAACCAATTAATGCTTTATTAGTAGGATTCTTGATTTCTTTAGGATTACTTCCAGGTCTAAACAAAGAAACATTAACTGGATGGATTGGAGAAGGAATCAAACAAGCTGGACCAATCATTTTAATCACTGGTGCTGGTGGAGCATTTGGTGCAATCATCAAAGCTACTCCAATGGCTGATTTAATCGGTGGAGGATTAGCAAGTTTAGGATTAGGACTTCTTGTACCATTCATTATCGCTGCAGCGTTAAAAACAGCTCAAGGTTCTAGTACAACTGCATTAGTAGTTACTTCAACTTTAATGGCTCCATTATTACCTGAACTAGGTATTGAAACTACTATGGGAATTGTATTAGTAGTAATGGCAATTGGTGCTGGTGCTATGACAGTTTCTCATGCAAATGACTCATATTTCTGGGTAGTAGCTCAGTTTACTGGAATGGACACAAAACAAGCTTATAAGACACAAACTGTTGCAACTCTAATTCAAGGGTTCGTAACATTATTTGTTGTATTAATATTAGGATTTATTTTTATCTAAATTGTAAAGGAGGTATTGGATGAATATTCTAATTGCAATGGATTCATTCAAAGGTTGCCTATCAACTACTGAACTAGCTGATATAATTAGCAAAGGTATACAAGATGTAAGCATGGACTTCAAGATTGAAAAAATACCAATTGCTGATGGTGGTGAGGGAACATACAAGACATTAGTAAAAGGAATCGGTGGAGAAACAGTTGTAACGAAAGTGCACGGACCATTATTTAATCAAATTGAAGCAGAATACGGAATCCTAGAGGACAAGACAGCAATCATAGAAATGGCTCAAAGTTCTGGATTACCGTTGGTTCCTGAAATTTTTAGAAACCCAATGAACACTACGACGTATGGTGTAGGTGAGTTAATTAAAGATGCAATCAAAAAAGGATCTAGAAACTTCATAATTGGAATTGGTGGTAGTGCTACAAATGATGCAGGTATTGGTATGCTAAATGCACTTGGTTATGAATTTAAAGATGTAAAAGGTAATACCCTACAACCAAATGGCTCATCTCTTTCAAAAATTCATACTGTACACACTGAAAATGTCTTATCAGAATTAGAAGAATGTCGATTTTTAGTAGCATGTGATGTTGATAATCCTTTGTATGGACCAAATGGTGCAGCACATGTATATGCAAAACAAAAAGGTGCATCAGACTTGCAAGTAATCGATTTAGACAAGGGTTTAGAAAACTTTGGAAAAATTGTAAAAGAAACAAGAAACATTGATATTACTACTATTCCAGGTAGTGGTGCAGCTGGAGGTCTTGGAGGAGGATTTATCGGATTCCTGAATGCAAAACTAGAATCAGGTTCTTCAATCATCTTTGACAAATTAAACATTGAATCAAAAATAGAACAAGCTGACATCATCATTACTGGAGAAGGTAAACTTGATTTCCAAACTGTTATGGGTAAAGCTCCAATGGGGATTGCCCAACTAGCAAAAAAACATAACAAAATTGTTATCGCACTTGCTGGAAGCATAACAGAAGATGCAAAAAAAGGACATGACTTTGGAATCACATCTATGTTTTCTATTATCGATTCTCCAATGACACTAGACCATGCAATGAATAAAGGCAACGCAACTAGACTACTTTACAATCAAACAAACGAATTATTTAGATTAATTCATAAAATTAAATAAACAAAAAGCACTACTTCAACTTGATGTAGTGCTTTTTTATTTACTCCATTTCAAAATAGGATTATCTTTAAGAAATGGATACATGAGGCTTTATAAGAATAGGATGATAAGTTTCAAGTTTGTATGTTTAGCCGTCTGGATGGAAAAGATTAAAACGTATGTGTGTAAATCTTTGTGTTTCTAAAATTTATCAATTCACAAATCGGGTTAAATAAACTATATATTATAATCATATCTTTTTGGACAACGATATATTGTCAGTACCTAATAATAATTAATCATAAATTTTATATGGTTCACTACCATAATTGATGTACGGATTCTTTGATATATGAATCATAAATTTTCTTTACTTCTTTCATTTCTATTTCTGATAAGGGAGGTAAATTAGATGCCTCTACATTACCTAATACATGCTCTTCCTTTGATGCTCCTGGGATGACTGTGCTTACAGCATCAAACATTAAGATATAACGTAATGCCATTTGCGTAAGATCTTTACCTTTAAAAACTTTTTTTAGTTCATCTACCGCTTGTAGTCCAAGATTGTAATCTACACCACTAAAAGTTTCTCCTTTGTCAAAAGCTTCGCCGTTTCGATTAAAAGTTCGATGATCACCTGTTGAGAAAGTAGTGCTTCTATTGAATTTGCCTGTTAATAGCCCACTTGCAAGTGGAACACGAACAATTATTCCAACATTTACTTCTTTTGCCTTTTCAAATAGCAACTCCATTGGACGTAATCGAAACATATTGAAAATCACCTCTATAGCTGAAACACCATCATATTCTAACGCTTTTAAACCTTCTTCTACACGTTCTATACTAACACCATAATTTTTGATAAGTCCTTGTTTTTTAAAATTATCTAGTGTTTTAAAAACTTCAGGATTATAGAATACATCTGTTGGCGGACAGTGTAGTAAGACCATGTCAAGAGTCTCCACATCCAAGCGTTTTCTAGAATCGTTAATGTACTTTAATAGTCGCTCATGGTTATATGTGCTTGCGATATGTGGTACTGATTTTCGGCCAACTTTGGTAATGACAAATGGTTTTTCGATAGTCGTTTTAAGGAAGGTACCAATGCTTTTTTCGCTATTACCATCTTGATATACGTCGGCAGTATCAAAGCAATTAATACCATTATTTAGGGCGATTTCTAGTGTTTTTTTTGCTAATTTTTCATCAAAGGTGTCTCCCCACTTTCCTCCTAATTGCCAACATCCAAGAGAAATTTCACTTACTTTAATACCAGTCTTTCCTAGTGTTCGATATTTCATTGTTATCAAATCCTTTCCTCTAACTCTCATTTTAC
>JBFFKS010000134.1:0-4843 GCA_041555275.1 Xianfuyuplasma sp.
AAAAAAGAAAGTAGTTGCTCATTTTCATACTCTTCTTCACGATGTTCAAAGTATCGATCAAAAAGTTCAGATCGATTTAAAAATTTCCCATTCAAGAGAGATGAATCTTGTAAGAATCCTTGTATTTTAAGTCCATCTGTATTTATCATTGTCGAATGTTGTTTTATTACAACATCAAAAGGTGTTGAACGAATCCCGATTACAGATGGTTGATAATAACCGTAAAATGATACTCTTTTTATTTTGCTTCCCGCTTTTATTTTTGTCGTTTGTAGAGCAAAATAAGTGAATTCATATTGATAGATTTCTGATACCAAGTAATCTTTTGTAAAGGCAACTGGTTGATTGGAATGTTTGTATTCGGTTCCAAAAAACTGAAATCCATCTGTTGAGTATGCCACAGTGTCAATGGTACAACCAATTTGACACATCTGTGACTCACCTTGATTTTGACGGGCAAGAAGTGTGAAACCAGAGGTATCATTGAAAACTCTGTAATCAATGTATTGCACTGTATATGCTTCACTGTTCAGTACACTTCCAAGATTTTGAATTGCTAAATCTTGGCCATAATAAAACGTTACTGTTTGCTCAACAGTAGAGTGATAAAAGACATCATAAACCCATTTATGATTTTCTAGGAAACATACTACTTGATATTCTACTCCCAAAAAAGATCCTGTATAATATGCTTTTTGATTGATAATATCAAAAGTAGATGGGCTTTTAACACCAAGTAAAGGTGTCACATCCCCATTTTCAAGTTTCATATAAATATTTGCAACCATACCATCTAGTATGTTTCCTCGAAGTAAATTGATTTGCGAATTACCCGACAAAATATTGAACACATCTCCTGTTTCCAAAAATTGGATTTTAATGTGCTCATTTTCGATGATTTTGAGGTTAGGTTTACTTATTAATTTCATGATGTCACTCCTCCATATTATGATATATTACCATTGATTCAAGAAGTTGATTACTAGATGGTCCGACCATAATTTTAATATCTCCTGATTCAAGTTCTTGTTTATTTTTCGCTGTTGTATAAGTAAAGTCAGATGTATTCAGCTTGAAATGAATTTTTAGTGTATCCTGTGCTTTAATCCATACTTTCTTGTACATTTTGAGTTCCTTAATTGGTCTCGCAATTGTTGCTTTTACATCATGTATATAGAGCTGAACAATTTCATAACCGTCTATATCTGAAGTATTGGATACATCAACAAAAACATCAAGTTTATCATTTATATATAAATCCTTTTTCGATAAATTCAAATTATGATAGGTAAATTCTGAATAACTTAGTCCAAATCCAAAATGGAATAACGGATCATTTTCACTATCTATATAAAATGAGGTGTAGGGATTGTAGTGTTCCTTACTATAAGGTCTTCCTGTTGACAAATGGTTGTAATAAATGGGAATTTGTCCAACGTGTCGTGGAAAACTAAAGGTTAGTTTTCCAGAAAAATTCACCACTCCAAAAAGTAACTCAGCTATTGCCATAGCACCGCATGAACCTAAAAACCACGCTTCTACTATTGCATCTGAATCCATAATATCACTTAATATTAAGGGACGACCATTGTATAATACGCTAATTACTTTATACCCATCTTGTTTTAGTTGTTTGATAGTTTCAATATCTTGTTTGCAAAGTTGTAGTGAAACCTTTGATTTGGCTTCACCAGATTCATGCATATGCTCTCCAAGAACATAAATTACTGTAGTCACTTCGTTTTGTTCAAGTTCTATAGAAGAATCTACATAATTGACATTTGGAAGATAGTGCCTAACCGCATCAAATAGGGATTGATTTTTTGATACGTCACCATGCCAGCTCCACTCCCCATTTGTGGATGTAGATAAGGCGTATGGTCCCATCATAGCAATTTTATCATTGATTGATAATGGTAAGATTCCATTGTTTTTTAGAAGTACAGCACTCTCTAGCGCTACTTGTTTAGAAGCTTCCAAGTGTTCTTCTGAACGCACTATAGATGCTTCTTTAATAGGATCTGCAAATCGATAAGGATTATCGAATAATCCTAATTCTTCTTTTAGTGATAATATTCGGAGCACCGCTTCATCAATTAGAGTTTCATCGACAGAACCCTCTGTCACTAACTCTTCTAAATGTTTTATATAACAACTAGATGCCATTTCAATATCAATTTTAGCTAAAAGTCCTTTTTTTGCAGCATCTTTTTGATCTTCAGCTGCACCATGAGCGATTACTTGATTTAATCCATCATAATCGGTAATTGTAATACCATTAAAGTTAAGTTGTTTACGTAAAATACCATCCATCAATTCTTGGTTTATTGTGACGGGAATGCCATCAAATGTGTTAAATGATGCCATAATTCCTTTTGCACCAGCTTCTATTCCAGCTTGATATCCTTTTAAATATTGACTGTAAAAAGATAGTCTCGACATATCAACAGTATTGTAGTCTCTCCCTGCTTCAACTGCTCCATAAGCTGCATAATGTTTTACGCACGAAGCAACAGATAAGGGGTTTGATAAGGAATCTGTCTGAAATCCTTCTACCATTGCTTTGACAAAATTTGATAGAAGTAATGAATCTTCACCAAGACCTTCCATAACTCTTCCCCAACGAGGATCACGACTTAAATCTGCCATTGGTGCAAATGTCATATGAATCCCAGCTGTTGCTGCTTCTTTTGCAGCAATACGAGCTGATAAATATGCCAATGATTCATTCCAAGAACATGAAAGTGCAAGTGGAATTGGAAAAATCGTTTCATATCCGTGGATAACATCTGCCATCACCAATAGAGGAATGTGTAATCGTGATTTTTCTAAGTATGTTTTTTGAACTTGAATCATTTCCTCGGCATTTCTAATACCTAGAACACTACCTGCTAAAAAAACCTCTGCATCATCTAAACCAAGATCGTATATAGTACCTGCGATATCATCGGTTGTAGTTTGAATGAAATTATGAGGAGGTAGTTGTAGGAGTTGTCCAATTTTCTCTTGCAATGTCATTTTTAGTAATAATTGATGAATGTTCATAAATTCCCTCTTCTAGCAAGATTCTCGTAAAACTACTTGCCCATCTGGCCGTAAGATACCTTGCTCTTGTTGTTTGGTTAGTAATTGGATGATGCCTTCAGCAACATCTTTCCCCCATTGAATATGATTGATTGCGATTGTTGTAAGACGTGGTTGTGTATAATTACCAAGTGCTATATTATCAAATCCAGCAATTGCTATATCCTCTGGAACCCGTATGTTATTCGCCGTAAATGACTGTATCAAACCAACCGCAAGCTCATCATTTGCGCAATAAATAAATGATGGTCTGTGCTCCATTTTTACGATTTTTAGTCCCCATTCATATCCACCATGAATTGTAAAATCTCCAGATAGATATTGGTGTGGTAGATTTGCTTCTTCCAACGCTTGCATAAAGCCTTGATAACGATGAATATTATTAAATGCGTCTTCAGGACCACTTAAATAAGCGAAATCTTGATATCCTTTTTTAATTTGTTGTTTGATAAAATCATATACTAAACTTTCATTGTTTATCACTGAGGAATAGATATTTTCACCACTTAATAATCGATCTAATACATATACAGGTGATCCGTTTTCAGCATAACGAATAATATCCTGATCTGTTAAGTGATTGTCAAATACAATTGCCGCATCTACTTGACGTTCTAAAAGAAGATTTAGACTTGAATTACCACTTGATACAATGATATTTAGTCCATGTTCTTGAAGTTTTTGATGGATACCTTCTAAAACTTCAGAGAAAATCGGACCTGCAAAACCATATATAAAGACACCGATATTACCGGTTTTTCTTTTTTTCAAGTTACGAGCATTCCCATTGGGATGATAGTTTAGTTCTTTGGCGATACTTAATATCTTTTCTTTCGTTGCAGGATGTACATTAGGACGGTTGTTCAAAGCGTATGATGCGGTAGAAATAGAAACTCCAGCTTTTTTTGCAACATCTTTAATCGTACTCATATCATCACTTCTTTCTCATTTTGTTTTAAATTGCAACACTTGAAGACCTTTTTGAATTACTGGATGTTTCATAATCAATCTTCGTATTAAATCATTCGTTAATTGGTGAATCGATAGTAGTTCAATCCCCTTATCAATAGAAATATATTTATCACTAATCCATGTTCCTTCAAAATCTGTTTGAAAAGCATCCATAAAGCCATAGGTTTGATATAGATTTTTTATATCAAATAACTTATCTAATTGAGTGTATGCTTTTTCAACATAAGGTAGTGAACCAACAATTGAGTAGGGTGCAATTGTACCATCTGTATCTAATTTATTTTCGATGTTTGGTAGCGAACCAAAAACACGATATCCTTGTTTTGTATCAGATGCGTTCATCCCAAAGAATCCTTTGGCAAATGTTGGATACTCCTTCTGAAATAATATTGCAGTGTTTATATGAGACATTGTTCCTTTCACTGCATTCTCATACCAGTCGATTCCATTCATATCCATCGTTCCTTTTAAGTTTAGAAAGCAAAGGGGTATATGATAGATAAATAATGTATTATGTGGGGGGTAGATAAAAGACCCATTATTGTGTCGTGTAAACTGGTTATAGATGTCCCTTGATAATTGTGAATCATCTAGTAATCCCGCCATAATCACATACATCATTAATTGCTCAGCAAACATATCCCATTTAGATATAAACCCTGGCTTCCCTTCGACATAATCTCCATTATAATCAGGATTATACGCCATTTTGACATATTGTTTTTTTTCGTTAATAAATACTTTCCAATCTATTTTATTTAACAAACCATGTACTTGAGTGTGTACA
>JBFFKS010000135.1:0-4826 GCA_041555275.1 Xianfuyuplasma sp.
ATTTAACTGGTACACCAACTTTGATTTCACTTTTAGAAAAAGTATATGTTGAAGTAACGTCAAGAGTGAGTGTTTGATATTCAGTATTTTCGTCTAGGTCAATCAATTCAAACTGGTTCGAAGTACTAATATCAATCTGAGAAATTCCTTGCATTAAAAACTGAACACCGAGGAATAATATAATGACAACCGATAATATTTTTATTTTTTGACTTTGCATTCTAATTTTGCTTGTTAATCCTGCAAGAGTTGCTAAAGATAATGATGTGGTAACTCCAAAAACAAACATTACTGCAGCTCCAAAAAATATACTACCAGTAGATAATGCATATAACTGCATTGCTTGCAAACTTCCGCATGGCAAGAAACCATTCATAATCCCTAACATAAATGAAGAGTGATTCTTTGTAGATTTTCGATGTTTTATAAGGTTAGGCAATCGTATATATCCAAGTAATTGTAGTGCTAGTAAAAGCATTAGGATTCCTGCGAATACACTTACAAAACCTTTGAATGTTTCATTGATGCTAACCAAACCACCAAGTGCTCCAAGCGTCGCACCAATCATCGTATATGAAAGGATTCTTCCTAATATATAGAGAGAAATTTCTCTTTTTTCTTTACCTTTATTAACAATCATAATTCTAGAAACAATTAGACCACCACACATACTCATACAATGAAAGGAATTTAAAATCCCATACAATATTACAATTGATAATCCAATATATGTCCCTTCTGTTGTATCAAGGGTTGGTACAAATCTTCTTCCAAATAAAAGTAATACTATCACAATTGCTATTAATACGACATTTGATATTTTCTCAAATGTACTGCTTTGATACAAAGATACTTTTTCACAAGTATAGGGAAGTTCTTTCAACGCTCTTATAACCTTATGTTTTTTTACTTCTTTATTAGAACCAACAACAACATAATTTTTAGCTGAATATGCTCTGGCAGAAGTAACATGCTCCATCTGCAGAAGTTTTTCTTCTACTTTTTCCTCACAAGACTTACAACTCATACCTTTAACTTGTACTTTATAATCCATAAGTAATCACCATCTCTTCATTTAACTGTTTTATTTTTAATCTATTATCTAAACAAAAGCCCTTTACAAACCTTTACTAATAACTCATTCCATAGTTACATAAAATGGGTAATATATGATGCATAAAAAAACAATGCTAGAATAACTATATTGTTTTTATTATTTTTATTGCTGTAAAGTTTGTCTAAACTTCATTTTTCGAATAATAAGAATTCCTAAAAGAATCATCAAAATGCTTAAGAATTGAGAAGGTGATGGATACACATTGTATTGTGTATGGATAAGTCCCAAGAACGACCCTCGATCATCCCCACGTATAAATTCAAGGAAGAATCGCCAAATACCATAACTAATGAGATACATTTCTAATTCACGGTTTCTTAAATTTTTATAGTTTGTCAAGATAAAGAACAATATGAATAAGAAGAAAGACTCAAATAATTGTGTCGGAAACACTGCAAGGTCAGGATACATTACCGTTGCCATTCCAGAACTAAAATGAACACCTAAAATGGATTCAGTCGGGATTCCAAAACAACTTCCTGCTAAGAAACAACCAATTCTACCAATAGCATGTCCTAACACAACTCCTGGAATCACTATATTCAGAATTCTTTTTAAATCTTTGTTTTCATGTTTATAAAATCGATAATATAATAATACAAAGGTCGACATCCCACCAATAAATCCACCTAAAAAAGTAATAGAACCAAAGGTGAAAACACCATTTTTAAGCGTGTGAAATAAACCATCAAAAATGAGTGCAGAAAAGAATGCCACTAGTAGACTAATGACTAAATATAGTCCAACCTGACTCGATTGTTCTCTTGTGAAACCTTCCTTTTTCTCCAACCTCTGGATGACATAAAGCAATAGAACAAATGATCCGAAAACAATCATTAAGTCATATGTTGAAACAATTTTTCCGAATACTTCAGGTAATAACCATGGATACATTAATTCATCTCCTCAATATTAATTTGTAAAGTTTTTTGATATACACTAGAGGTTCATTAAAGTCTTCCCCACTAGATATCCATTCACCTCTAACTCAGTATTGCTTTTAAAATTACAATGTCTATAAGATATATTAGAAACTACTACTAAAATCATATACAAATATACATTAGAAATGTAAAAGAAATGTGAAGATTGTTCGTGAAATTGATATAATCACATTCAGTTCCTACTTATTTAATAATTTATTTAATTATAAACAATAAGTTATATAGAGATCCATATTAAAAAGCCCAAAAGGGCTTTAATTAGATATTCATATTGATTATTTTAGTAACTTATAGTATTGTTCTAAACCGCCAGAATTATTCAAAATATCTCAATCACTACTGGTCTAATTCTATTTGTTTTTAGTTCTAGTATTCTTGTATCCTTTAAATCAGAAACCATCAGTTTATGATTGAGTTACTAAATCTCTTTTTACTTCAAAATCTGGATAACTTGATTCAAGTCCATGTTCTAGTAAATCTAATCCTGTTAGTTCTTCTTCCTCAGTAACTCGTAAACCTATTACCAAATCGATTACTTTGAATAGTGCAAACGAAGTAGTTAATGTCCAAACCATAACAGCTAGCACTCCAATTAGTTGGATACCTAATAAACCAAAACTACCTGTATAGATAAACCCTCCTTCAAGAGAAAAAACACCAACTAATATAGTTCCAGTTGCCCCACATAAACCGTGAACCGCAACTGCACCAACTGGATCATCAACCTTCAGTACTTTTTCTACAAACTCAACCCCATATACAATAACAGTACCTGCGATCATACCAATCATAATTGCTCCAATAGGACTCACAACATCTGTCCCTGCAGTAATTGCCACAAGACCACCCAACGCACCGTTTAATGCCATAGCAACATCAGGTTTATGTCCACCTCTTATCCAAGTCAATGACATTGCAATAATCGCACCTGCTGCTGCAGCAAGATTTGTTGTCATAAAGATTAAGGCAATTCCTTCTGAATCCATTCCTGATAATGTTGAACCTGGATTAAATCCAAACCAACCAAACCATAAAATGAAAACTCCTAAAGCACCTAACGTAATACTGTGTCCAGCAATATTATTTGCCGACCCATCTTTGTTGTATTTCCCAACTCTTGGGCCTAAAATATACGCTCCTATTAAAGCAGTCCACCCACCAACGCTATGAACAACTGTACTTCCTGCAAAATCATGGAATCCTAAGCTAGACAGGAATCCTCCACCCCATATCCAGTGTCCTACTACTGGATAAATTACTAGAGTAATAAAGAAACTAAACACTAAGTATGCTGCAAACTTTGTTCTTTCAGCCATTGCACCTGAAACAATGGTGGCAGCTGTTGCTGCAAATACTGTTTGGAAAATCATGAAAGCATATAAAGGAATTCTAAGTCCTAAACTCTCATATAAATCATTTGAGAATAAGTGTATTGTTCCAAATACTCCACCAATACTATCACCAAACATAATACTGAAACCAAAAACAAAATATACAATCGATCCTACAGCAAAATCCATTAGATTTTTCATAATAATATTTCCTGCATTTTTCGCTCTTGTAAATCCTGTTTCTACCATTGCAAATCCTGCTTGCATAAAAAACACAAGAGCAGTTGCAATTAAAACCCACATTGTATCTATCGCTACACTATAATCCATCAAAATCTCCCCCTAAATTTTATTAAAATAAAAAAGGTGTCAGGAAACCGAAGTTTCTTAACACCTTTGTCATTATTTGTAATTTTAATCCGAGACGTCTTTGTCTATACAAGTATTATAGGGCTTCATAGGGACATAATCAATACTAAAAATTATGAAAACGTTTTATACAAAATTATGAAAACACACTATATAATAAATTATATAAATCCATCAAAAATAAAAAAACTGCTAAGTAATGAAATCTAATAGGTTTCATTACCTGACAGTTTTTTTACCTGTTATTAGAAATAAATCTACAGGTATTGTTATTTTGCGTCTTTTTCTTGAATTTTAAACTGTTTTAAGATTAACTCCATAGGACAAAAACCTGTAGTTGCACTTAATAGAAGCATTGTTCCAACAAACATTGTGAAGAATAAGAAGTACTCATGAACAAAGTATCCTAATATCGAACTTCCTAGAACAAAGATTCCAGCGATTAAGCGAATCATCGAACCCTTACCATTAATAATATACATGTTGCCTCCTGTTTTTTTGTTTTAATTTCAATTATAATTCTACTACAGATGCATGAAAGAAACAAGAAGTTATTTCGTATACAAAGTGAGATAATCTTTACTAATCGTTTTCACAATATTGGCGTAGTTCTTTTAGGGTATCATATCTCCTTTAAAGGTATTATTAACAGAGAACTTTATTTTCATATTACAATGTTCTAATTTCCAATATCCCAAGATATTTTCCATTCTCCATCTACTTTTTTCCATACGGTTGTATAATTACCATTTCTAGTAATTCTCTTACCATCTTTCACATAGGAAAGAACAGATGAACCTCTTGTAACTGCGAGTGTTTCATCATTGGATACCTCACAATGTTCAGGATTCCAAGTAAACTCAAGTTCTGGCAATGCAAATGTTGATTTCATTGCTTGTTCAATTTGATCTATACCCTGTAAATTATCATTTAATCCTTGAGTTATCATTTGTCCATCAGGAGCAAAGTAACTTGCCCATGCTTGTTCTTTACCTGTTTCACAGTCTTTACAAAATTGTCTATCCAAGTCCATCACGATTTGTTTTCTATCCATCATATTCCACC
>JBFFKS010000136.1:0-4745 GCA_041555275.1 Xianfuyuplasma sp.
AGTAAATATAATTTAACAATGTAAAAGTATTGTTCGCACGCGAAGTATATGGTATATTATTTATGATTAAACGATGAGGAGAAAATAATATGTTTAAATTTTTAACACTAATTAAGAAAAACCTAATCATAAGTATTTTAATATCTATGATTCTTGGGGTTATTACTGGGTATTATCTTGATGTTTCATGGTTGAAGAACTTAATATTACCGTTAACATTTATGTTGGTTTATCCAATGATGGTTACTTTGAACTTAGGATCACTTAGGCAAAAGGCAAATATTAAACTTCAGATTGTGACACAAATAATTAATTTTCTAGTTTTTCCATCAATTGCGTATTTTTTAGGAATGTTGTTCTTTAGAGATAATTCAAGTTTTAGACTTGGATTGATGCTTGTTTCATTATTACCTACAAGTGGAATGACAATTAGTTGGACAGTAATGGCCAAAGGAAATGTAAATGAGGCAATTAGAATGGTTGTCATTGGTTTATTACTAGGAGCATTACTCACACCAGTTTATATTACACTGTTAATGGGTGCAGAAATCAGTGTTCCATTTATGCAAATATTTACACAAATTATAATTGTCGTATTTGTTCCTTTGTTATTTGCATACATTACACAAAAACTACTAATTAAAAATTATGGAGAAGAGAGATTCCATAAAGTAATCAAACCAAAATTTCCATTATTTTCTACTTTAGGAGTTGTCTTTATTATTTTTGTTGCAATCTCTTTAAAAGCAAAGGTGATTGTGAATAATCCAGCAATGCTTTTAGAAGTATTGATTCCCTTAATCATTCTATATGTATTATTCTTTGTGATATCAGTTGGGAGTGCTCGTTTGTTCTTTAATAGAGTTGATGGAATTGCACTAGTAAATGGAACATTGATCCGATCACTAAGTCTTGCTTTAGCAATAACATTAAGTGCTTTTGAAAGTGCAGGATTAGCACCATTACTTATCGCCATTGCGTATACTATACAAGTTCAACTCGCTGCATGGAATGTTAAATTAACAGATAAAATATTCAAAAAAGAATAGAAAAAAAATAGACTTATACAGTCTATTTTTTATTTCCAAATGCTTTTTCCCAGTCCTTCATAAAATCATCAATACCTTTATCTGTTAAGGGATGTCTAATTGATTTTTTTAAGACATCATATGGAACTGTTGCGATATCAGCACCTACTAAAGCGCTATCTGCCATATGGCCAGGTGTTCTAATAGAAGCACTAATAATT
Organism: Xianfuyuplasma sp.; assembly: GCA_041555275.1. GTDB lineage: Bacteria > Bacillota_I > Bacilli_A > Izemoplasmatales > Izemoplasmataceae > Xianfuyuplasma. The sequence goes on from JBFFKS010000136.1 coordinate 1,250, forward strand.
TGTGTATCAAATCCAAAGTTATCAAATATTTGTCTGATTTGTCTTACGACATCAATACCATCAGCTAAAGTATCATCAAGTCTACCAACAAATGGACTAACATAAGTTGCACCTGCTGAAGCAGCAAGTAAGGCTTGATTTGCACTAAAAATTAGAGTGACGTTTGTTTTAATTCCAAGGGCAGTTAATTCTTTTACGGCTTTTAAACCTTGTTCAGTCAGTGGAATTTTTACGACCATATTAGGATGAATTTTAGCAATTTCAATACCTTCTTTAACCATGCCTTCAGATTCTAAACTTATTACTTCGCCACTAATTGGTCCATCCACTATTTCAGTGATTTCCTTTATTACCTCTAGGAAATCTCTACCTTCTTTAGCAACTAATGTTGGATTGGTTGTTACACCTTGAATAATACCTAAATCAGCCATTTCTCGAATGTAATCTACATTCGCTGTATCAAGAAAAATTTTCATGTTATCCTCCTATATTTTCATTTTCTTCTTCAATGATTTCTTCAGGGAAAATAATTGGTTCTGCATCAGGTAACTCATCAAATAATTTGTCAATAAATAGCACACCATTTAAGTGATCAATTTCATGCTGTAAAACAACACCAACATATCCACCTATTCGAATTTCAATTTCTCTTAATTCATCAGTTTCAACGAGGTATTGATGTGCTCTTATTTTAATTTTTTTATGTCTTGGTACAATGCCAGTTACTTCTCGATCAACACTCAAACATCCTTCTCCACCAGGGATATATGTTTTTTGAACACTATGAGAAATAATTTTTGGATTAACGAGAAGTAATTTATATAACCTCTCACTATTCTCATCTGTAGTGTAAACAGCAATCATTCTTAAAGGGACATTTATTTGTGGAGCAGCTAAACCAACTCCTGGACGTAGTTGATATTTTTCACTTAGTTCAGGGTCCTGAGAGTTTTCCAAAAACTCCATCATATCTTTTAAAATGACTTTTGTTTTGTCATCTAACGGAAATTCGACTTCTTTTGAACGTTTTGCTAATGTTGGGTGGCCTTCACGGATTACATCTTTCATCGTTAACATCTTCTTCACCTCATTATCATTATAACAAATTTATTGAAAACATTAATTAAGAAACAATAAATTTTTCAGTATATCCAAATTATACATCATAATCATATTATTAAAACGTTTTCATTTAAGTAAATAGGTTTACTATGATGTAAAAAACAAGTATAATGAAATTGACATTTTCTGAGGAGGAATTTTATGAATAGAATAAGAAAAATCGGAATAATTACTGGTGGAGGAGATTGTAGTGGTCTTAACGCTGTGATAAATGGAATTACAAAAGCTTCAGTTAATAAATATGGAGTAGAAGTAGTTGGTTTTACTCGAGGATATGCTGGATTATATAAAAATGATTATCGCCCATTAGGGTTAAGAAGTGTATCAGGAATAATGCATGAAGGTGGAACTATTTTGAAATCTTCAAACAAAGATAATTTATTCCATTACCCTTTGAAGCATGAAGACGGTACTATTGAATACACTGACGTATCTGATGAAGCAGTAAAGAACCTTAAATACTTAGGTATTGATGCGTTGATAGTTATTGGTGGAGACGGTACGTTAACGAGTGCAAGAGACTTTAACCGAAAAGGAGTACCTGTAGTTGGTGTTCCAAAAACAATTGATAATGATTTACCTGCTACTGATGTAACATTTGGATACAACACTTCATTGGAAACAATTACGGATGCACTTGATAAGATTCATACTACTGCATACTCGCATGACCGTGTAATGGTTGTTGAAGTTATGGGTCGTCATAGTGGTTGGCTAGCTTTAGAAGGTGGATTAGCAGGTAGTGCTGATGTTATTTTAATGCCAGAAATACCGTATGATATTGAAAAAGTAGTTGAAAAGATTCGTCAAAGAGATGCTTTTGGTCGTAACTTTACAATTATTGTTGTTAGTGAAGGTGCGAAACCAAAAGATGGTGAAGTTACTGTTCGTGAAATCATTGAAGACAGTGCTGATTCAGTACGTTTAGGTGGTGTTGGACAAGTTATTACAACACAACTTCAGAAATTAGTTCCAGAACACGAAGTACGTTATACAAACTTATCTTACATTCAACGTGGAGGAATTACCTCTCAATTTGATAGAGCTTTAGGGTTGTTATTTGGTGTAAATGCAGTTGATCTCCTTATGAACGGAGGAAGCGGACGCATGGTACAATTACGAGGACGTAAGATTACTTCAATTCCTTTAGAGGAAGTAGTAGGATCTGGAGAAGTTGGAGAAACATCTAGTGGTGGTGGAAAACAAGTTGATCCTAACGGACAATATGTTCAAGCAGCAAAAGCTATTGGAATCAGTTTTGGTGATTAATTATGTATTCTTATCCCATTGATTTTTCATTGTTTACCAAGGAAGAAATCGTTAAAATTATTGAGTTTTTATCTATGATTGAAGATATTAATGAAAAGAAAAAAAACGCTGAAGCCTTAGGTTATAAATATAATGAGTATCGTAAAATCATTAACTCAAAGGCTTTGGAAAAAACCATTGACCGAGATTTCCAAAAAACTTCGGGGTATTCTATCTATAAAACAATAAAGAAATACGTATAACAAGAGTCGCTTTTTGACTCTTGTTTTTTTGTATATTGTGATATAATTAGAACGTAAAAATTTTTAAGGGGGTACCAATTATGAAAAAATCAAACTTATTAAGTCTCCTGATTATTGTCTTTTTTATTCTTGAAATAACTGTCTCGTATTTACTTCATTATGGTTTTACACAGTCCGGCGCTATTGAAACAGTTTCTGGATTTTGGTTTTATATGAGATTCACTTATATCTTATCGTTTATATTGAAGTCAGGGTTCTTTATTATTTTAATTGTTGGGTTTAAAGGGCAAAGAGAATTATCTGCATACAGTGTATTTTCAGTCTTCACCCTACTGTTTTACACGATGATGATGAATAATTTATTTAATCAGTACCAAGGTGCTACATCTGGTAACGTAATGTTAATGGCGGGTTCTTCATTTGTATTTGGGTTAATTGCTTTCATTATTGTTTTTGTAATTGCGATTAAAAATCAGTATGGTGCTTTTGTCAATGTTACATTAATAACAACAACAGTATTAATTCTTCTTACGAAAACATATGGTACATTTTTCTACCAAAGAATGATTATGGGGTTTTTTGGAACTGGTAATGATGATTATCAAATAATTAGTCAGCAGATTTATACTACATCAACAATACTTTTTGGAATTTTAGCGATCCTACAAGCATTTGCGATTAAAAGTATTGATCACTCTTTACACGTTAAACCTAAACAAAGAAAAATGCTGGGTTAAAGAGGATTTTTCCTCTTTTTTTTAGAAGAATTTAAAAAAAGTGATTTATGCTTCTTTTTATAACTTGAATTTTAAAATAATATCGTACATATTTAGACAAATCACTATGATAATATTGATCAACTA
>JBFFKS010000137.1:0-4739 GCA_041555275.1 Xianfuyuplasma sp.
AATCATCGATTATATCTTCAATATAGTTTGGATTATCTGCAGCTCTTCTTGTCAAGTCTTTGGTTGCTTTATTGTAACCAGGCAAACATCCTGATAATAACATCACTATTACTACGGTGAAGAGTAACATATATTTTTTCATATAACCATCTCCCTCTTTCATTATTATATCATAAAACTGGGCGTAGGTCCCCCCTCGTTTTTTCTGACAAATGCAAAATAAAAAATCCCTTAGGTAAGGGATTTTAATTTTTAATGGCATTCCGGGAGGGATTCGAACCCCCGGCCGACGCCTTAGAAGGGCGTTGCTCTATCCAGCTGAGCTACCGAAACATTTACAGCGTTATAATTATAATATAACGCAGTCGTTTTGTAAAGTAAAAACCTTGATATTTTTTAATTATTTATTCTCTGTCTTTTTTCATTTTAAAGAAGTCGATATTTAGTAACTTCTTTTGGATCTCAAATGCTGTTATCTCTTGTTCTAATGCGGCTTCTAGATAAGGTATATCTATCTCATTACCAGTGTGTCTTTCATTTAAATATAGATAATTTTCACCATCAGTAATTGTTAAATCGCTGAATAAAATGAAATTTGGTGTATCACTAAACAGGTCTGTCCCCATAAAGTAATCAAACTCTAAATTACTATTAATCATATTCAAAATAGTTGGTGTGATATCAATTGTGCTTCCAGGAGTGTGGAAAACTGTTGATTCCATGTTTGTCGCATACATAAACATGGTTTGTCTTTTGAACTCGTGTTCTTCTTCTCCAACATCAATATATTCACTATATGTTTCTGAATTCATCATATAAGGATAGTGATCTGGGAAGATTACAAATAATGTATTATCCATTTGATTGTTTTCTTCTAAACGATCAACAATCATGCCAAGCATCATATCTGTTTCCACTAATTTTTCCATATAGTTATGAATCTCTGGATCCAATTCAACACCAGGATGTGCGGCTTCTACAATATCACTATATTTATCAAATTCTGTTTGATTGTAAGCTCCATGTCCACTATATGTTAATAAGTCTATATAGAACGGTTCATCATAATTGACATACTCATCAAAGAATTTTAACATTTCAGTATCAAAACGATCATAAAAATCAGGATATTTGGGAATTAAGTCTTCTTGGAATTTTACTGTTTCAAATCCATAACTAGGAACCATTTCTTTACGATTATAAAACCATTCGTAACCACTATGGAAGTAATAGGTATTATATCCAATTTCTTTTAACTGATTAGGTAATGAATATGGTATATAGTTTCCACTATACGCATCACATATATTATTACTCCAGTCATTCGTCGTAATTGACCCAAGACCAGTTAAACTCATATATTCACTGTTACAAGTTGCTCCTTGTTGATAAACAGGTGTAAAGTAATTATCAAAACTATACCCATTTGTCATCATATTATATAGGTTTGGTGTTAATACAGGATCTATAAATCTTGTCTCAAGAGTTTCACCTAGGATTGTGATGACATTATATCCTGCATATACATCAGACATATCATTTGTGGTATGTGTTTCTAAAGAATCAAAGTACGCTTCAACTTCAACATAATATTCTTCCTTGTTTATTTGAGGACGTAATCTTGTTAAATCTAATAAGTGATAATTATAATACCCATATCTTTCACTATATAATTTACGATCATGCATCGTTTCGAATAAGAATGCATCACTACGATAAAAATCAATTCTTTCCTCAAATACACGGTTTCCCCAAATCAAGAATAAAGTTACTTGAATCAAGAAAACAAGTGAAAAGATACTAAAGTCTTTAAAGAAAAAGACATCTTTCTTCTTATTTGTTATAATTAGATAAATAACACCTGCTAATAGTGGTGTAATCAAGTATGCCACTAATGGTATACTTATATCATATTCTAAAGTGTTTCCTTCTTGTAGCCACTTTAATCCTGCAAAGCTTGTACGTGCGCTTATAACTTCAAAATAATCAAAATAAACACTATCTCCTACAACGATAATAGTGCATATTAAAATAACAATAATATAATAAATCTTTTGGGAAACAATACTTTTTAAGAAGAATGCAATAATCCCCACCCAAAACATCATAAGGATTAAATCAAATAACATTCCTGTACCAAAAACACTGATTCCAACTGTAATATTTAATACAACTCTTAGGATCATAATGTATCCTATAACATATAAGTAATTATGATATCTTCTTGTTCTCATATACATCACCTTCGTTTTTCATCTTAATTATTATAACATATTTTAATGTTTTACTATATTTTTTTCACAAGATTTACACAACTCAACTACGGGTTGCTTGTACGTTAGATTCATCCTTGATAGAATGAAATTGTAAAGGAGGTAAAAGATGCTAAATCTACAGAAAATCGGGACCAGAATTTCCATACGTAGAAAAGAATTAAAAATGACACAAAATGAACTTGCAGATACACTATACGTTACACATCAAGCTGTAAGTAAATGGGAAAACGGAAAAAGTATCCCCAGTATAGAAATTTTATACGAACTCACAAAATTATTCAAAATCTCAATTGATTATTTACTTGATAATACCGATATTGAAGAAGAAGATTACGAAACATTATTCAAAAACTATCCACGATCAGTCGTAATTGCTCAAATTTTAAAAGATGAAATCATTCACAAAGATATCGGAAATGTCTTTTACCTATTAAATAAAAGAGAGAGATTTCAAATCATCAACAGTATCATCAATAAACAAACATGTATTACAATCACATCTTTATGGCCTTACCTAAATAGGTTAGAAAGAACCTATTTATTAGGAAGCATCCTATCAGAAAAATGCGACTATAACCTCGCACATATCTATAACCAGTTATCTAACGAAGAACAAATGGTAGCACAAAAACACTACCAAAAAGGTACCTACAAGTATAAGCTCCCCAATATAATAATAAGGAGTGAAAAATAGTGAGAAAAATAGTGAAAAAACCAAAACAAGAAAACAAAGGATTAGTTAGGAATAGTGTCGGAATTGACAACTATTTTGGAATTAATGGATTCAGTATTTTAGAAAACCAAAAATAAGAGGAGGATTAATATGAGATTATCATCAATATTACCATTTTTAGATCAAGAAGATATTAAGGAAGTTGTTAAAAAAATAAAAAATAAAGAAATTAAGGGCGTGAAACTTGTTACTTTGTACCCATTCTTAGATAAAGAAGAGTTAGAAGAGTTATATGAAGCAGTTGTAGAAAGCGGAAACAAAAGAGATATTTATTCAATGTTACCATTCTTATCAAGAAGTAAAATAGAAGAAATTTATGATAAAGTACAATCAGGGGAATTAAAAGGTCTTAAAGAGGAAGCATTTATCCCATTCTTAGGTCGTAAAAAAGTCAAATCAATCTTTGATGAATTGCTTAAAAAAGCAGAAAGAGAAGGCGATGATTTTGATGAGGAAGACGATTTAGATGATCTAGCTGATATTATAAGTGATGAAATTACAAATGGCATTGAAGATATGGTCGAAGGTATTGAGGAAATGGTTGAAGATATCGAAGAAGCTGTTAATAAAGCAGTTAATAAAGCAGAAAAAAAATAGGAATTTATTTCCTATTTTTTATTTATAAAAATAATCCAAATGTAAGATTTACTAGCCATGCAACGATAAATGCCACAATGAAAGGATATACAACACTAACAGTTGTCCATTTCAAACTCTTTGTTTCGCTTCTAATTGTTGCAACTGTTGAGATACAAGGAATATATAGGCTCGCAAATACAACGTATGAAAGTGCTGATAATGTAGTGAATCCTGCTGCAATTCCTGCTTCACTACCATATAAAACAACCAAACTAGATACCACAACTTCTTTTGCTAAAAACCCACTAATTAAGCTACTTGTAGCCTCCCATGTAGGGAATCCAAGTGGTGTGAAAATAGGTGCAATAAATCCAGAAATGCTGCTCAATATACTATCTGCAGGATCAATATTGATCCCATTAACTCCTACATTACTTAAAATCCATAATACAACAGATCCGATAAGAATAAACGTACCTGCTTTTTTAACGAATCGTTTTGCTTTTTCAAATGCTTGATATGAAATCGTTCTTAACTGTGGAATTCGATAAGGTGGGACTTCTAAAATAAACTTACTTCCATCTCCTTTAAAATATGATAAACTAAATAGCTTAGCACTAAATAACATTACCATAATCCCCAATAAGTAAATACCCAACATAATCGGTGCACGATATTTATCAAAAAATAAACTTATAAAGATTACATATATTGGCAATCTTGCACTACAACTCACAAAAGGAATCGTTAGAATCGTTAGGATTCTTTCTTTTTTGTCAGATATTGTTCTTGTTGCCATAACGGCAGGTACAGTACACCCAAATCCAGTAATTATTGGAACAATACTTTTCCCATTAAAACCAAATTTACTTAAGAATCGATCCATTACAATAGCAACTCGTGCCATATAACCTGTTCCTTCTAGTATTGCTAATAAAAAGAATAGGACAATGATTTGTGGTAAAAAGATCAAAACTCCACCAACTCCTGCAAGTAATCCATCAACCAATAATCCATAAGCAAAACCGCTGATTCCTATGAAATCTAAAAATCTACCAACATAATCGATTAAATAATTATTCCAAAGAACATCAAAAATATCTGTCAGAAACGCTCCAATACCAAGGAACTGTCCAAAACTTAACTGGTAT
>JBFFKS010000138.1:0-4736 GCA_041555275.1 Xianfuyuplasma sp.
ACTAATTATATTCTGAGTAGCTCAAAATTTTAAAATTAAACATCGATAAAGTATTAATATTTTAATATAGTCAATCTTTTTTTTTGGAATCACTTTAAAAGAATTTGGTCTAACATTCTTAGAAAACTGGTATAGTATATTACCTGTAACAAAATTCTTATATTAAAAAGAATAAAAAAAAGCCCGAAATAGGGCTTTATTCGTCTAATGATAGGACAGTTAAAAATGCTTCTTGTGGTATTTCTACATTACCAACACTTTTCATTCTCTTCTTACCTTTTTTCTGCTTTTCTAGTAGTTTACGTTTACGAGAAACATCACCACCATAACATTTAGCAAGAACGTTTTTACGCATTGCTCTAATGGTACTTCTTGCGATTACTTTTTGATTAATTGCCGCCTGAATAGGCACTTCAAACATATGTCTTGGTATAATCTCTTTTAATTTTTCAGTAATTGCTTTACCACGTCTAAATGCAAAATCTTGGAATACAATTGTACTAAGTGCATCAACAATTTCTCCATTTAGTAAGATATCCATTTTTACAAGTTTGCTTCTTTGGTAATTACTAAATTCATAATCAAAACTTGCATATCCTTTTGTTCCACTTTTTAGGCGATCAAAGAAATCATATACAATTTCTAATAATGGCAATTCATAATGTAACTGTACTCTATTTTCACTAACATATTGCATATCCTTAAACACACCACGTTTAAATTGACATAATTCCATAATGACACCAACGTACTCTTCTGGTGTCATTATCGTTGCTGTGACAAAAGGTTCTTCAATATATTCAATTTTCTGTGGAGGTGGCATATCACATGGATTGTCAATCTCCACCATCGAAGTATCTGTAAGATGTACTTTATAAACAACACTAGGGCTTGTCGCAATAATCGGAATACCAAATTCTCGATCAATACGTTCTTGAATGATTTCCATATGGAGTAATCCCAGGAAACCAATTCTAAATCCAAAACCTAAAGCTTGTGATGTTTCTGGTTCAAATATTAAAGATGCATCATTTAATTTTAGTTTTGCTAGAGAATCTCTTAAATCGTTATATTGAGCTGAATCAATTGGATATAAACCACAAAATACCATAGGATTTAATGTACGATATCCTGGAAGCGGTGTATCTGCACTAGGTTCAACATGAGTGACTGTATCACCAACACGGACATCAGTAACTGTTTTAATTGAAGCACTTAAGAATCCAACATCCCCAGGACCAAGATATTCCTTTTTTAATTCAACAGGAGTTAGAACCCCAACTTCAACGACTTCATGAACAGCACCTGTTGCCATCATCTTAATTTTATCACCTTTTTTTACTGTTCCATCAAAAACTCTAATAGATGCGATAATTCCTCGATATGTATCAAAGTATGAATCAAATATTAATGCTTTTAATGGCGCTTCAGGATCACCTTTAGGTGCTGGAACTTTTTCTACTATTTGTTCTAATATTTCAGTAATTCCTTTACCTTCTTTGGCACTTGCCAAAACTGCTTCACTCGCATCAAGCCCAATGACATCTTCGATTTCATGTTTTACTTTTTCAGGATCAGCACTTGGTAAATCAATTTTATTAATTAGTGGCAGTATCTCTAAATCATTATCTAACGCAAGATATACGTTTGCCAGTGTCTGTGCTTCAATTCCTTGCGCGGCATCCACTACTAGTATTGCTCCTTCACAAGCAGCCAAACTACGAGAAACCTCATAAGTAAAGTCAACATGTCCTGGAGTATCAATTAAATGGAAAATATACTCATTTCCATCTTTTGCTTTATAGTTAACCTCTACTGCATTTAATTTAATTGTAATTCCGCGTTCTCTTTCTAAATCCATTGAATCCAATAATTGCTCTTTCATATCACGCATCATTACAGTATTTGTTTGTTCTAAAATACGATCAGCTAATGTACTTTTACCGTGATCTATATGAGCAATTATGCTAAAATTACGTATTTTTTCTTGTCTTGCTCGTATCATATCAAAATTAAGTTTCTTACTCATAAAATCACCTCCTATTTAGTGCTAATTAATTGTACATTATATTTTAGATTTAATCAATAATATTAACAAAAAAACATACTTACATAGCCTTTCTAGTAAATACAAATTCCTCATCACTACTTAGCGTAATATTGAACGAGTAATTATCATTTTTGAATTGCTTAAGATTTTCGATATTTTCAATCTTATTCATAATCATAAAATTCAAAAATTGTCCTCTTGCCATTTTTGTATATGTAGCTTGATTAATTAATTTTCCATCCTTATTTTGCAGAAATGAGATGGTAATCTTATTCTTTTTTATCATTTTGCTATACTCAGAAGAAGCTAAATTAATGATAATATCATCTTTGAAATAATTGCTTATGTTCCAATACTCATATAAATTAATATCAAGATGTGTTTTCATATCAAGCCGATAATCTTTGATTAATGTACCAGGCTCTAAGATTCCATATAATGCATCTAAAATCACAAGGTTATTTTCAATATAAACAAATTCCTCTTTTGAAAAGGAGTCTGATTCAATATTTTTAAATACTAGACCACTAAAACTTGGAAATGCGTGAAACGCTTCCGCTTTATGATAATCTTTTATAATGTGATAAACGTGCGACAGTAAATCGCCTTTAATATTCATAATTCTAGCGATTTCATTCATTTTAAGTTTACGTAGTTTTGCAATTAATTTTTTTGTTTTATTTGGATATAGCAATTCACGATTGGTAATGAATTGAGAATTTTGCATATGCTTTGTTTTACTTGGGGATATAATAATTTTCACAGAATCACCTCATTTTTATTGTACAGATGTGGTATAATTAATTCTAGATTAGGAGTGGTATTATGCTTATTATCTATTTATTTCAAAAATATTTAGACAAAAAAGATGAATATAAGTTTTTAAAAATATGGGAATCAAAAATTTTAAATCATTCAAGACGATGGTTATTTGTGATAGGTATATATTATACTGTAGTCATTTCACTAATAACATATTTAATTACATTTGGTGAAGTGTTTATACTATTTGTGATTATAATTTTTGTTTTTGTAGCTATGATTTATGGGTATTATTACTTAAGAGCATTACTCAGATTTATTGCAATGAATAACCAAAGATATTTCGAAATTAAAATGAATGGACCACAGTCAGATTTTAGTAAAGACAATGTCATAAATTAAAAGGACCGGTTAGGTCCTTTTTTTTATAATAATAACCTGTAAGCCATGTTCTGTACCTAAAAAGGCGGCAATCATTTATCTACGCGATAAAGCGTCTCCATTGCAGTTCAATTCCCGCGTTAGAGTGCCCCTACCATAGTTTGGGTTTCTAGCTTGAGGGGTTTACCCGTTCCATTTGAATTGTTTCCAATCCAACTCGTTTCTGTGGCACCTTAAGGATACTAACACCATTTAAAAGGTGTATTCTCCGCCGTCACACCGAAGTGTGCATAGAGTTATTGTTTCCTCTATCACAATCACTACAAGCATCTCAGCTTGTGCTAGCATGGACTTTCCTAACCTTGCGGCTCGATTACCCAGTTATCATTTTAAAAACTCAATTATATTTTCTAAATCTTCGATACAATAACCACAAGCGATACCAACGTCTAGTAAATCCGAAAGTTCTTCAACAGTATTCGCTCCATTTTTAATTGCATCTACGATTTTCTTATATGTCACTTGTTCACAGTGACATATAATTTCATCATCTTTATACATAGGTTGCCAAACTCTTATTCAGCTTTTTTTGGTTCTTCTTTTTTTTCTGGTTTTTTGATTTCAGGTTTAGGTAGTGTTGCTTTTCTTGATAAATCGACACGACCTTTTTCATCGATACCAATTACTTTGACAGAGATTCTATCGTTTAATTTACAAACGTCTTCCACTCTTGCTACACGATTATGATCTAATTTTGAAATATGACATAATCCGTCAGTACCTGTCCATAATTCAACACAACAACCAAATTTTTCAATTCGTCCTACTTTACCATTGTAAACTTCTCCAACTTTTGGAACTTTTACAATCGCTTCGATAATACTGATTGCTTTTTTAATATCTTCAGAGTTTGTGTGCATGATTGTAACACGACCATCTTGTTCAATGTCGATTTTAACATCATTACATTCTTCAATAATTTTTGTTATTTTTTTTCCACCAGGACCAATAACGTCTCTGATTTTATCTGGATCAATTGTTAATAATACTACTTTTGGTGCATATTTAGATACTTCTTCACGAGGAGCATTAATTACACTATTCATATTATCCAATATCTCTAAACGAGCGATACGAGCTTGTTCTAGTGCTTCTCTCATAATATCTTCACTTAAACCATCAATTTTAATATCCATTTGTAATGCAGTAATACCATCAGCAGTTCCAGCGACTTTGAAGTCCATGTCTCCGTAATGATCTTCCATACCTTGGATATCGGTAAGGATACTATAGAAGTCTCCTTCTTTGATTAATCCCATTGCGATACCTGCTACTGGAGCTTTGATTGGCACTCCTGCAGCCATTAAACTTAATGAACCAGCGCAGATAGTTGCTTGGCTACTTGATCCATTAGATTCTAGAATTTCTGAAACTACACGAACTGTATATGGGAAATCTTCTTGATTTGGCATTACTTGTTTAAGGGCTCTTTCCCCTAACATACCAGGACCAATTTCACGACGACCTGCACCCATATATCTTC
>JBFFKS010000139.1:0-4700 GCA_041555275.1 Xianfuyuplasma sp.
AAGTCCTACAAACAAATATACAAAACGTCTATACATGGTGTCTTTTTTAAATGCTGAGACTATTCTTTGGAAATAATCTACTATATAAGATATTATATTTTTCATATTCTCACCTAAACCTTTTTAATTAACTTCTTACCAATTATTCCAACTGGTTTGAAGAATAAGAATATTAAGATTAGTACATATACAATTACTGTACTCCATGTTGATGTTATATAGTAAGACGTCATATTGTTTGCGAAAGCTATTATGTATGCTCCGATAACCGGACCATAAAACGTTTGAAATCCTCCAAGTACACATGCAAAGAATGCATTTACTTGTACATCAGTCATCATCATTACATTAACATTTGCTTGTGGTGCAATAATAATTGCTGCTAGAGTTCCGAAAATCGCTGCAGTTGCCCACGACGCCATCGTTACAGTTTTGGTCGGTACTCCCATCAATCTCGAAGTAACTTCGTTTGAAGCGGTTACTCTGATTGCAAGACCCCACTTTGTATATTGTAGGAACCAAAATGAAAATCCCATTAAGACAATTGACACGAATATAATGAAGAATGCATTATATGAAATCAGTGCTCCTGCAATATCAATTTTCGTTTCAGGCGTTACTGGTATAAAGCGTGGTAAATTTAAAGGATCTACCCCAAATATCATGGGTATAATACCAATAATTACCATAATTAACCCCAATGTAATTATCTGTTTTGAGACAACGGATACTTTTGATGCAGGTCTAATAATGAATCGATCTATTATGATACCTGTGAGGAAAGCTGTAATGATTGCCACTAGTGTAACAATCCAAATACTATACCCCCACTTCATAAGTAAACTCGCTGCGACAAATGCGTTCAATGTTCCAATGGAACCTTGTGCAAAATTTGTCGTTTTTGATGTTCTAAATATTAAAACAATTCCTAGTGCGGCCAAAGCATATACACTTCCAGTTTCCAAACTGGTAAAGATAATCCGAAAAAGATTCTCCATCTAGCCCCACCTCACTATGTTTGCAGCCCATACATAACCAATTCCAGCGGCTAAAAGGCAGACTACACTATTTTTTTTAATCAATCCTTGTTCTAATCCTAAATGGATGGATAATATTTGATCTACTTGACCAATGTGTCCATAGTTCTCTAGATAAATTGTTTGATTTTCACTCATGTTTAATTCATTTAAAATACCTAGATGTCCACTTCTTTTAATATGTAAAATACCTAAAAAGTCGATATTACTTCTGTTTAATTCGCTTTTGCGAAGTGATTCATCAATGCATTTAAACCAATTCGGTAAAGAGACTTCATTTAATCTTGATTTCATAAGTTCAGGTTCCATTAACGTTAGTGATTTATAGGCTTGATTTACATTGTCTTTTGTAATTGGATTACAGGTTCCTCCATAGACTACTCCAGCAGTTCTAGCTAAAGTACCATCAGAAATAATATGTGAACCCAATACTAGATTTTTATCAAATCCTTTTCTCAAAATCATTGCCCCGCCTCCTGCAGACAGGTTATACATCATAGACATGGTTTTATCTGAGTAGTCTACAAAATCTCCATTACGATATCCACCTACGATCATTATTGTATCAATTTCCTCATCAGCAATTAACATGTCTTTCGCAATTTTGATTGCAGAACAAGTTGTACAACAACGATTTTGTAAATCGATACCCCAAGCATTTACAGCTCCTATTTTACCTTGTACATATAGTGCTGAAGTAGTTAAAGGGTATTCCTTCCACTCTTCAGTAACACTTAAAATAACGTCAATGTCTTTGGGATCAACACCTGTATTTTTCAAACAATCTAATGCAGCGAGGTAACTCATTTCTTGAGATCCCTCATCTTTGTTAGCAACAAGTTTCTCTTTGATTCCTAACTTATCAATCACAGCCTTTTCTGTCCAAATACCATTGGTAGCATCTGCGATTTCCTTAGCTGTCATTTTTTGTTTCGGTAAATAAATACCCGTCCCAACAATACCTACTTTTATATTTTTGGACATAAAATCAACTCCAATTTTTTCTTATAGTCTCATTCCACCATTGACACTTAATGTGTGTCCAGTAACATAACTAGATTCATCACTAGCTAAGAATAGTGCTGCATTTGCTATTTCTTTAGGTTGCCCTAATCTTTTTAACATCGTTAATTGTGCGAATTTATCTAATAAATCTTGTGGTACTGTTTTCAAGATATCTGTCATGATATATCCTGGTGAAATAGCATTTACCCGAACAGGTACACCTTTTCGAGCGAACTCTTTAGCCCATGTTTTCGTTAACCCAAGAAGTCCTGCTTTTGTTGCGCTATAGTTTGCTTGTCCAATGTTTCCATACTCACCAACAACACTACTAATATTTATGATAGAGCCACCACCAATCGCTTCCATTTGTGGTCCAATATATCTTACTAAATTGAAAACACCTTTTAGATTCACATCAATAACCATATCCCATTGTTCATCAGACATTTTTCTTGTCATAGCATCTCTTGTGATACCTGCATTGTTTACTAAAATATCTATCTGCCCATATTTTTCAATAGCAAAATCAAAAAACTCTTTACACTTCACAGTATCTGTTACGTTTAAAATGTATCCTTCTATATTCGCATTATCACAACTTAATTCTGACATATCTACTGCAATAACTTTTGCTCCTTCATTGGCAAAACGAATTGCCATTTCAAGACCTAATCCTTTTGCTCCTCCTGTTATAACTGCAACTTTATCTTTTAATCTCATGTTTATTCCTCAACTTTCTTCAAAATAACAGCAGTACCCATTCCGCCACCAATACATAGTGAAGCAAGACCTAATTTTACGTCTTGTTTTAACATTTCATGAATTAGTGTTGTTGTAATTCTGTTTCCGCTTGCGCCTACAGGATGTCCTAGTGCAATCGCACCACCGTTTACATTCGTTTTTGAATAAATACTTTCTGTATCTATACCGTATTCATTTGATAACTCAGTAACTACGCCAATACTTTGTGCAGCAAATGCTTCATTCAATTCAAATAATTCAATATCTCTTAACTCAATATTTGCATTTTTCAATGCATTTCTAATAGCTGGTATAGGTCCCATTCCCATAATTGTTGGGTCTACTCCACCTTGTCCTATTCCAATAACTTCAACTAATGGCTTTAGATCAAATTCTTTTACTGCTTCTTCACTAGCCACTAACATAAAACTAGCACCATCGTTAATTCCTGATGAATTTCCTGCTGTTACACTACCACCATCTCTTTTAAATGCTGGTCGTAATTTCGAAAGTTTTTCCAAACTTGTATTTCTATTTGGATATTCGTCAGTATCAACAATAACTGTTTCTCTTCTCAACTTGACTTCAACTGGAACGATTTCTTCTTTAAATCTTCCTGCATCAACTGCAGCAATTGCTTTTTGCTGAGAGTGTATAGAAAACTCATCTTGTTGTTCTCTACTGATGTTGTATTTTTCCACTATATTTTCAGCAGTAATCCCCATGTGATTTCCGTCAAATGCATCTATTAAAGCGTCATCAATCATATGGTCTTTCAAACTAAATCCACCCATTTTAATACCGTTTCTTACTTTATCTGGAACAATATAAGGTGCTCTACTCATTGATTCAGTTCCACCAACGATAACTAAATTACTCATACCTGCTTTGATAGTAGCGAATGCATTCATAATTGTTTTCATCCCACTACCACAAACCATATTTAATGTATAGGCTGGTACTTCCTTTGGAATTCCTGCATTTATTGATACCTGTCTAGCAATACCTTGCCCTTGTCCTGCGGGTAATATATTCCCAACGATTACTTCATCAATTTTACTAGGATCAACCTTAGTTTCTTCTAAAATTCTCTTCACTACAACTGAACCCAATTGTGCAGGATGAATAGTTGATAAAGAACCTAAAAAACTTCCTATCGGGGTTCTTTTTGCCGATACAATGAAAACTTTACTCATTATTTCCTCCTTATTATATAAAACCTATTTCGCCTTTATTACTTGCATTTTAGGTTATATTCACTTATACTAATATTTGTTAGTATGACAAATATATGAGGACTCATTCATAATATGAGGACTCATTCAGTATTATAACACGAAGCGCTTACATTTGTCAATCTCAGTTCACAGAAATTTCGGAGGTTTTACAATGCAATATGAAATTAAAACACCACGTACAAGAAATGGAAAAGCAACATTCAAATTAATTGTAGACACAGCAATTGATCTCTTTTATAAAAAAGGGTATTTTAATACGACTATATCAGATATAACTGGTACTGCCGGTATTGCTGCTGGTACCTTCTATTTGTATTTTCCAAACAAACTTGCTTTGTATAAATATGTTTTGACGGACTTTCAACATGATATTAGAAAACGTATTTCTGAAAAAGTTGCAACTGTTAATGGGCGTTTTGAAAAAGAAAAAGAAGGTATCAAAACCTTCATTAATTATGTTATTGAAAACCCCCATTCTTATAACATCATATGGGAGTCTTTATACATTGATAAACAATTATTTATTAATTACTATGATGGTTTTGCCAAAAGGTATGAACGTGGTTTAAAACAATCAATTGCGGATGATGAAATGTATGATGTTGATACAGAATTAGTTTCATATATCCTTATGGGTGTTACCAACTTCATTGGTTTGAAAATTCTTTTAGACCTTGGA
>JBFFKS010000140.1:0-4682 GCA_041555275.1 Xianfuyuplasma sp.
GAAGTATCATTTGAGTTGGTGGATGGATTATCTCAATTATTACCAACAGGAACATCTCAAGGAGATATGAAGTTTTTAACAAATCTAATTCGTAGTTGGATGGAAGTATATAGTTTAGATGATAATGTTGGGTATTTCCGTATGAGATCTTCAACAGCAGATCAAGCAGAAGTAGTGGAAGAAACAAAAGGGAATTTTTACATTTCATCAGTGAATGATATATTAACAAAACCATTAGTAGATCAAAGATTGGTATTTGGACAAGACACTACAAAAGCAAAAGCACGTCATTTCGAAAAAAATGACATTGAAGACATTTATAAAGAAGAACAAGTTACAGCAAATAAAATCCCAGTTGGATTTACAGGTACAAAAAGCACTTTAAAATCAAATGAAACACTACGTATTAACACATTAATTGGAAATATACATTCTTCGGACTACTTAATAGAACTTGCAGATGAAATGGTTAAGTCTTCATACATAGATCAAAAAAGACAGGATGCATATAACGAAATCGAAGGCTTCCTAAACGAAGTTAGTATGACATCAAATTTCCCTATATTTGATGATTACATAAAACAAAATTATTTAGATAATATTATGCGTGGTGGATATCCACTAATTCTAAATGGGGATGATGAGAAATTTGTTTATCATTTATACTCAAGAAGACATGGTGATTTAGAGCGAGACTATAACTATTTCACAATCGCTCCTGAATTTTATTCACAAGGAAACGGAAGTTTCCGTGATGTTTGTCAAAATAGAAGAAGTGATATCTTATTTAACCCATTAGTTGGGGACTTCAATATGAAAATGTTTGCTTCATTCATTCAACCAGATGGATACAATCCAATGAGTATTGATGGATCAAGCTTTCAAATAGGTAGTAAATCTGCTGTATCTAGACTCGTAAATGAATTATTTGATGGTTCACAAATAATGCATGAAGTTCTAAGTGGTAAATTTACACCAGGTAGCATTATCAATACAATGGCAAATAGTGGTATTTCTTCTTCATTTAGTGATGATGAACTATTTGATAAAATCTTCAAACATGCAAAACAAAATTATGAAGCACACTTTGGTGAAGGGTACTGGATTGATCATTGGACATATATTCTTGACTTAGTAGAAAACTACGAAGGAATATTCCCTGATAAAATGATAGAAAAACTATTTAACGATGTTACTTATAAATATTTTGACAGTCCTATCTTTGTTTTACCTCGTGATCAAAAGATTTGTTTAAGAGCTGATAAAACAGTTCGAAGATTTGGTAGTCTTCTTCATAATGATCAAGAAAAAGTTGAGAAACTACAAATAAATCCATCTGAAGCTTATTGGCTAAAAGATCATAATAATAATGTAATCTATGGTAGTTTATTCGAAAAATTATTCGTTTTAGCAGTCAATAAAATCGCTTGTATTGATCCTAGTGGAATGGGAATTGAAATGGAAGCTGATAAACCTGGATGGAATGATGCGATGAATGGTCTACCTGGACTATTCGGAAGTGGTGTTAGTGAAACAATAGAATTAAAACGTGTTGTAAAATTCTTGAAAAAATATCTAAATAAAACGCACAACATTAAACTTCCTGTAGAATTTATCGAATTCGTTGATGGAGTTGGACATGTATTAAATACAGAATTTGATGATTATGCATTTTGGGACAAAATAAATACAGTGAAAGAAACTTATCGTGCAAATATCCGTTTTGGTACAAAAGGACTTCAAACATTAAGTGCAAACGATGTATCATTACTCTTAAATTTGATAGAGGATAAATTAGATATGGCTCTAAACAAAGCATTCCGCTTTGGGAATGGAATTTATCCAACGTATTTGGTTCATGAAGTGACAGAATATGAAGAAAACAAAGTTGACGGGGAACCTGTTTACGGAAATTACGGATTGCCAACTGTAAAACCACTTGCATTTAAAGTAAGAGCATTACCATATTACTTAGAAGCACCAGCAAGAGGACTAAAAGTAATGAACAACAAAGCAACAAAACAAACAATGTTCAATCGTATCAAAGCGTCAAATATTTACGACCATGAATTAAAATTCTATAAAACAAGTGAATTTTTAGATAAAGAATCAAACGAAATAGGACGCGGTAGATCATTCACAAAAGGATGGCAAGAACGCGAATCAAACTTCTTACATATGTCTTATAAATATTTACTTGGACTATTAAAAGGCGGATTATACGAAGAATACTTTGAAGAAATCAAAACAAACCTTACATGTTTTATGGATCCAACAATATATGGTAGAAGCACACTAGAAAATAGTAGTTTCATCGCTTCTAGTATTAATCCTGATCCATTTGTAAGAGGACAAGGATATGTTGCTAGATTAAGTGGTAGTACCGCTGAAATGCTTTCAATTTGGGCATATATGATGTTTGGGAAAGAACCGTTTATTGTTGAAAATAAAGATTTAAAACTAAATTTAAAACCAATCATTACAAAAGAATTCTTTAAAGACAACAAAGTTTCATTTAATTTCCTGGGTAAAACAAAAGTAACATACATTAACGAATCAAATATCGATACATTTGATCCGAATTTCAAAATTAAAAAATATGAGGTTAATGGTAATCTTGTAGAAGAAATAAAAGGAACACTAGCAAAAAATATACGAGACGGATTAGTTGAAGAAATAAAGATTTATTTCTAAAAGGAGACGGTTATGGCTAAAGTAATTATTACAGAAAAAGATAGTGAAAAACGCTTTTTCGAAGCAGAACTTAAAGAATCAAAAGTAAATAAGGTTGATTTTGTTTTAGACGAGACAAAAACTTATCAAGAAATGATTGGTTTTGGGGGAGCATTTACAGAATCAAGTGCATATAACCTAATCCGCATCAGCAAAGAGCAAAGAGAAGCAGCAATAAAAATGTACTTTGATCCTGTAGAAGGTCTAGGATATAACATTGGACGTGTTAGTATTCACGGTTGCGACTTTAGTTTAAATAGTTATACATACATCGAAGAAGGAGATAAAGAATTAAAGACATTTGATATCTCTCGTGATGAAAAGTGGGTTATCCCATTAATCAAAGATGCTGAAAAGTACGCAGGACCAATCCAATTATTAGCCAGCCCTTGGAGTCCACCTGCATTTATGAAAACGAATAATTCAATGATTCAAGGTGGGAAACTACTACCTGAATACATGGATGCTTGGGCAAAATACTATGTTAAATTCATTGAAGAATATCGCAAACATGATCTGTCAATGTGGGGTATCACAGTACAAAATGAGCCTGCAGCAGTTCAAAGATGGGATTCTTGCATCTACACTGGTGAAGAAGAGAGAGATTTTGTTAAAGACTATCTTGGACCTACAATGCAAAACTCTAGTGCAAAAGATGTTAAAATCCTAATTTGGGATCACAACAGAGATATCATGGTAGAACGTGCAAGCGCAGTACTAAATGATCCAGAAGCTGCCAAATACGTTTGGGGAACAGGATTCCACTGGTATGTTAGTGAAGAATTTGAAAACGTAGGAAAAGTCCATGATCTATTCCCAGATAAAGGATTATTATTCACAGAAGGTTGCCAGGAAGGTGGCGTACATTTTAATAGTTGGAAAACCGGAGAAAGATACGCACGAAATATGATCGGTGATTTTAATAATTGGTGTCAAGGATATATCGATTGGAATTTATTCCTAGATAATACCGGTGGACCAAATCACGTAAATAACTTATGTGATTCACCAATCATTGTTGATATTTGGCCAATGAATTTAATCAAACAATCATCTTATTACTACATTGGGCACTTCAGCAAATACGTGAAACCAGAAGCAAAAAGAATTGAATTAACAAACAATCATGAATCTTTAAAAGCGACAGCTTTTATTAATAAAGACAATAGTGTAGCTTTCGTTGTTCTAAATGAAGAAGACACAAATCAAATATTAAATTTTGAATTCCAAAATAAAACATATTCTTTAGAAATCAAAAATAATTCCATTGTTACCGTGCTTCTATAATGAGAATAAACTCTGTTAATTTAGGTGGTTGGTTTGTTCTTGAGTACTGGATGAAACCAGATTTATTTAATGAAACCAAGGATAAATGTCACGATGAAACGTGTTTCTCTATTCAAACACCTAATTTTGAAAAGAAACTACAAGAACATCACAGAACATGGATTACTAAAGAAGATATATTATGGCTTAAAGAACAGGGAATTAATTTAGTAAGAATACCAATCCCGTGGTGGTTATACGGTGATGGCGTATATATGAGAAGTATTGAATTTCTCGATGAAACATTAGATATGATTAACGAAGTAGGTATGGACTTTATGCTAGATATCCACACTGCTCCAGGTTGTCAAAATGGCTTTGATAATGGGGGAATACAGCATGTGATAGATTGGCCCAAAGATCCAAAAAACATTGATAAAACAATCGAAATATTAGCAAGTATTGTTAAAAGATATAAAGGAATCAAACATTTTCACAGTATCCAGTTGCTAAATGAACCACATATAAGTATTTCACTAGATATATTAAAAGATTTCTATCTCCGCGCATATCACCAAATTAGAGAAATTGATAAAAATTTATATATCGTAATGCATGATGGATTTAGATTGAATGCATGGGAAGAATTCTTCAAATCTAATGACTTCCATAATGTGATATTA
>JBFFKS010000141.1:0-4660 GCA_041555275.1 Xianfuyuplasma sp.
AAATCATTTTTTGGTTTGCTAACCAACTTCTCTGATCATAATAATTAATAAATGTTTCATACTCACCAAAGTTTTTATCGTGCTTAATATACTTGATTAGGAAATCAAATTTCATATACCAGAATAAAACGATAAATATCAGAAATAAGTAACTCATATCAATATAAATATATCCAAGAATTAAATATACAACATAAACACTACTAAACAAATACAGAAAACTATACTTTGTAAACAGAACTGCTCTTCTTGTAAATCTAGTTACATAACTAAATACTCCAAATATTATCAATATGAAAAGTACAATCTGAACATAAATGTATATTCTATCAAAATACATTGCCTCTGTGTAATTATCTGGTAAAGATACTAATTCAAATACTAGGGTGAAAAGTTCAAAAAGTAAGGAAAGTATAATTATTCCTATTGTTGTTTTATCAGTTCTTTTAATATACATAATATCATCTCCAAGCACTATATATTGTATCACATATCAACATCTTTATGCATAAAGATTAATAGTTTATTTTTTATGGTTTATTTCTTGGAAATTTTAAATAGCGATGCTTCATTTAAATTATTATAATGTTCAATATTCGCCACTTCTTTTTTGTTTTTCCATATTGAAATTAAACAGAATAAAATTAGAAGAATGAAGAACACATACGCCCATGCAGATGAAGCTAAACCTTTTCCAATTATATTTGATTGGTCTTGAGGGGTTAAAGCAGTAACAATAGCAAATGAAGCTACTAGAATGTATTCAATGGTCTTCTTGAATGAATGTTTTGATAAAAAGAATCCGATAAGCAATATGAACAACATAACAGAGCTAGCAATCAATGTAGTTGTTAAATACTGATAATTTACAAAGTTTAATTCAGTTCCAAAAGATATATATTGATTGTTGATGTGTGGAATAAAAGATCCACTTGTATAGATCATAAACGCTATTGAACTTACCAAAACAATAAACAAGTAAATAAAATAGTTTTTCTTAATACATATAAAATCATAAATTAACAATCCCAATACTACAAAACTTAAGAATAAAATAGGCAGTGCCGTTGGTATGTAGTATTCATTTGGGTCTTGTCTTCGTAGCACAGGTTCAATATTTAGGCTTCCATTAAAAAAAGAAGCGACTAAAACTAGAATTGCAACAACTTGAAATATTTCCATTGTTTTTAAAATTTTACTTTTTGCTAACCAAGATTCCTGTTGATAATATGCCATATGAGATTCATACTCATCTAGCTTTTTATTTTTTGAGAAATATGAAAATAAATAATCTATCTTCAAATACTCAAAGAAACCAAGCAAAACTAAAAATAGTAATGACATCTCATAATATAGGATAGCTAAAATCATCATGATTACTAAGATTGTCATAGATAGCACCATAAAATTATATCTGGTGAATATCTTTGACAATTTAATGTTTCTTGTAAATAAAGTATATGCTACAAGCAATATAACTAGTACAACACTCACAACAAGGTATAAATATACTCTTGAATAAAAGAAACTAGATGTTGACACTTCAGGGATTTTTGTTAACTCAAATAGAAAAACAAAAATCTCAAGAACGATACTAAATAATACAATACTAACTGTTATTTTGTTCTGTTTTTTAATGTTCATTTATATCACCTCACAATACTTATTATACAATAATACTCATGTAAATAAAAAAATTAACTAAATATACCAGTAATCCCACAGTTTGGCCATAAAAAAATGCACAATCAAGTGCATTTTTAAGTATTATTCGTTAATTTGTAATCTTAATTCACTTTCTGGATCAAAGAAGTGAACTTTATGCATATCAAACGCTAATTCAATTTCATCACCAATACCGATATCAGTACGAGCATTTACTTTAGCAGTTAATGTGTGATCTCCAATTAAGGCATGAATATTAGTTTCAGCACCTAATAACTCAGCAACGTCAACTTTTAATTTTACGATTGAATCTGTAAAAGTATCTTTTACTACTTGATCATCATGAATATTTTCAGGTCTAATTCCTAAAACAACCTCTTTATTGATTTTTTTATTATGTTTTAAGATGCTTAATTTTTCTTCAGGTACTTTAACTTTGATTCCTTCACCAACAAAGTAATCTTTTTCTACTTTACCATGGATGAAGTTCATTGGAGGAGTACCGATAAATCCACCTACGAAGATGTTATTTGGATTATCATAAATATCTTTTGGAGCTCCAACTTGTTGTATATATCCATCTTTCATAACAACAATTCTAGTAGCCATTGTCATTGCTTCAATCTGGTCATGTGTTACATAAATTGTAGTTGTTTCAATTCTTTTTGTTAATTTAATAATTTCAGCACGCATTTGTACACGTAGTTTTGCATCCAAGTTTGATAATGGCTCATCCATTAAGAATACTTTTGCGTCCCTAACAATTGCACGTCCTAAAGCAACACGTTGTCTTTGTCCACCTGATAAGGCTTTTGGTTTACGATCTAAGAAAGGAACCAATCCTAAAATATCAGCTGCATTTTGAACTCTTCTATCAATTTCATCTTTAGGCATTTTACGTAATTTTAAACCGAAAGCCATATTATCATAAACACTCATATGTGGATATAATGCATAACTTTGGAATACCATTGCGATATTTCTATCTTTTGGTGCTACATCATTTACTAATACATCATCAATATATAATTCTCCAGCAGTAATTTCTTCTAATCCTGCTACCATTCTTAATGTAGTTGATTTCCCACACCCAGATGGTCCTACAAATACGATAAACTCTTTATCCTTAACTTTTAAAGAAAAATCAAAAACTGCTTGAACACCGTTATCATAAACTTTGTCCAACTTGTCAAATCTTAGCTCAGCCATGTGTAATCTCCTTTTATTATATAATTTTTACATCGGTTATATTATATAAAAAAGAACGTTTATTTCCTATGTGCAAGGTGCACAAAAACGTTCTTAGTATTTGAATAACATATAGATTGCATTTGCTCCTTTAAAAGTTTTTACGTTTATATTAGTCGCTTCAATGAAGTTCTCAATTCGATAATTCAGTGTGTTTCGATGCATATATAATTTTTTTGCACTCACACTGGAATTCATGTTGTTTTCAATAAACTCTCGAACGGTGTGTACGACTTCTAAATTAGTAAGTTTTATAATATAATCAACAATTTCTTTCTTTAGCTCTTTATTATTTTTCAAGACAACAAAGGTAATTATATCTTCAAAGTAATACACATTGTGAGGTAAGTTTTTAATAAATCCTCTTAATGATTTCCCCAAAGAAAAATCATCTTCTAAATATGGTTCTACTATCGTGGTTACTTCCCCATCAAAGTCTTCAAGTAAGAGTAGTTGAAATGCCTCTAAATCAATCGGCTCTGGGTTATAATAATCCGTGTCCAATAGTGTTATAATATCATTTTCGATGTTTTCAATAATAATATTATCACCAATACTTCCAAAGATACTTATTAATTCATCTGATAGATTATTTTGATAGATATAAATTCTTCTTTTCATATTATTCACCTGTATAATATTATATCATATTTTCTTCCAATGTATTGAGTAAATCAATTTGTTTGAATATTTATACAAAATATCCAAAAGACATATCTGATTAGTTTCGTTTTTATTTTCGTCGTTTTCGATAGATTACATATTCTAAATAAAAAATTATTTTTTACTGACAAAGTCTACTTCTTTGATATACTTATTATAAGTAAACTTTTTACAATTTAAAAATACAATTATAAAAGAGGTGTTGAAATGCTTACTAATAAAATATTACACCGCAACATCATAATTGGTATCATAATGTTAATCACAACAAGTGTAGGTTTGCTTTACACCGCTTATTATGGGGCAGTCGCAGCTTTTTGGCCGGCTGCTGGTTTTTATGTAGCAGTCTATTATATCTATAAAAAAGAAGTCTTGCCGGGTTTACTTGCAGGTATATTTTTTGCAATCATAACTTGGCGTATCTTTGGAGCTTCGGAACCTTTATATTACAGTTTGTTGTTAGCTATCTTTTTTGTCGCAAGTAATTTTGTTGAAATGCTAATTTTCGCATATTTAGTTGATAAATTTAAAATAAAACTACATAAGTTAACGATACTAAAGAACGGGATTGGTTTTGTAAGCATTGCTATTATTTCAGTTATTGTTGCAGGTTTTATTTCAACTTATGGTGTATGGATATTCTATGGTTCTGAAAATTTATTTGAAGTATATGTAAGATGGATAGTAGGTAATTTTCTAGGAATATTAGTTTTTGGTAGTTTGGTGATTGATTCCTATTACAAAGATACAAAACTAAATAACGGTTTACCAAATGTTTTAAAATCTACAATTTATATTACAGTATTTATTGTCATTGTTTACTTTATATTTGAAGAAAGTGGAAACGACTTCATTACATTAGAAAATTTTCAGATTGCGATTGTTATCCTATATTTAATTTCTGCTTTTGTCTTTTCGTACCGAATGATAATTATTAATAATTTAATTTTTTTAACAATGTTGTTTCCATTATATTTGAAATCAATGCCAATAGCAGAATTTAATCTTGAATTTGTAATGATTAGTTTATATCTAGTTACTATATCTTGTTTTGCATATATCGTAAAAAACATTCTAATTGAAC
>JBFFKS010000142.1:0-4631 GCA_041555275.1 Xianfuyuplasma sp.
TAATCTAAATTGAATATTCGGATATTCAACACCTAAAAATAGTGATGCAATATATGTTTCATTGAAATACCATACTAGTCCAAATAGAAAGACTGTGATAAACGCTGGCACTGCAAGTGGTACATGAATAATTAAGAATGTTTTATAAGGTCCTGCACCATCTATTATCGCTGCTTCGTGGATACTTTTTGGTATCATACGGAAGAATTGATAGAATATTAGAATAAAAATTGCAGAATTTAATCCTTGGCCAAATAAGGCTGGTAAAATAATTGCCAAAGGACTCTCTAGTAAATTATATTCAAAGAATAAAACATACCTTGGTATCATATACACTTGAATAGGGACTACAAAAGTCATAATCATCATAATAAAGAAAAACTTCTTAAATTTAAAATTATACATTGCAAACCCATACCCAATAATCGCTGTTACAATCATTTGTAATAATGCTGGTAGAAATGTTACTAATAATCCTTTAAACAATGAAGGAATATAATCTAAAACGGTAATTGCTGTTCTAAAATTATCTAGGTATATTTTTGTTGGAATCCATGAAACTGTAGGATTTACCAAGTCAGAAGTTGATTTCATGCTTGATGATATCATATACAAAATCGGATAAACATAAACAAAACCAATACTGACAAGTAATGTATAAATACATAATTTTGCCAATCCAGATAATCGAGTGTTTGTACCTCTAAAGAATCTATTTGTCCATCTTTTCATATTATCGACCTCGCTTTATCTTTGTTGATTTTGGTTTGAACAACAAGGCAATAAAGCCAATAATCACCATCAATGTTAAGAAATATACCCATGCAGTTGCGGTTGCAAATCCATATCCGGTTCCGGCACGTTGGTTAAACATATTGGAACGAATACTAAGGATAACAGGATTTTCTGAGAATGTAGCAATCATTACTAGTGTATAAATAATATTTACAAAAACAAGATTTTTAAGTGATGGCAATGTGATTTTCCAAAATGATTCCCATGGTCCTGCTCCATCCACTCTTGCAGCTTCATAAATGGAGCGATCCACTTTTTGAAGTCCCGCAAGGAAAATCAATATTTGAACACCTGAGAACCAAAATACAATGATGATTTGTGAGAATAAGTTCACAATTGGTTCTGCTAATATTGGATTTAGTGAATTTTCAATTAAACTAATAAATCCATAGTTTTCAAACACTGTAGCACCACCGGCTCCTTGACTAATCAATTCGTTAATTACTGGTCCTGATGCTATGATTACTGGTAAGAAGAATATAGAACGAAATAATCCTCTGAATTTTATTTTTTGGTTTAGCAAGACTGCAATCAATATCGAAAATACGATAATTACAGGAATTTGTAATGCTATGTCTTTCAAGAAGGCACTTAATACTTCAACAAATACAAAACCTTCTTCTAACTGAAAGATATTATAAAAATTTGTTAGGCCATGATACTCCACTGAAATTCCTGTTCCTAATATGGTTACACTAGACAAAGCATAATAGATTGACATCGCTAGTGGATATAACATAAAGATAAACAGTCCAATAACCCAAATCCCAATAAATGAATAACCAATTAGCATTTCACGTTGTTTATTATTTAAGTGTTTTTTCATTGGAAATCACCTACTTCATAGGCTTTTGCTTTTACCAAAGTATCTAAAACCAATACGTCTTGATCTGTGTAATTGACAATAATCTCTACACCATTACTGTATCCAATAATTACCACACCATTTTGAAGTACCTCTCTTGAAAGTATTTCAGCATTTAATGTTTGTGATAAAGCATCATCGACAAACTCATAGTATGCTGATATCATCGGAAGAATGACTTCATAATTGGAAACATAAATATCTGATAAATTGGTTTTTTGTAATAAGGATGTGTATTGTGTTGTAACAATAAACGACGGATAAATATGAAAATCTATCATACGTAATAAATCATCACGAACATAAGGTAGGAATGTTGCGCTAGGACTATAAAGATCAACGATATTTGATAACGCAATTGGTATAAAAGGAACGGTATCATCAAAAGATACATATTGACTTGAATACATTGGAATATCCAATATCGCATCTGTCGATGGCCATAAATAACTATTCGCATCATAAAGCGCGATCTCTGAATCAACATTTTCTAGTAACTCTTGTAATAATTTGATTTGATCTGCAAGATATAAATCATTTGAGAAATCATCATATAATATCGAACCTAATGATCGATACGCATGATTAATAAAGTCATCATCAAATGCTGACATTGATTTATTAAAACTACTTTCAATAACGTGATATTCTAGTAAATTATAATCTGATGTCATATCTAGATAAGAGTATAATTGATCGTTAATTTTTCTGGCCAAATCACTATAAGCAGAATAACCAGTCCCTGAAGAAGGTGCTAAGATATGATCAGTAACCATAAATAATGAATCCACCATATCTGATAATTCTGACAATTCTTTCGATGAACCAAAACGACGGTCCATTGATTTGTAAACTGGTCCAGACCAGGATACTCCTTTTTTGGTAAACCCTTCGATTGAGACTACCAAAGAAGGTTCTAGTGTTTGGTTTATCTCTTCAACAATTGTTAATATATCTTCTAACGTTGATAATTGAAGATGTTTTGTCCACAATACTCCGGGTGTCTTTTCTGATCCTAAAAAGGATAATAAGAGAGGCGTATTCGTAATCGCATCTTGGTTGGTTGCTCCTTGTTCTTGTAAATACTCACGATATGATTTTGCCATTCCAACGTAAGATGCTTCTTCTCCGGATAAAACATTATATGTGATACTTAAATCAACTGGATTTATTCCATCTTGCAATAGGGTTATTGTATTTCCTATTTGATCGACAGGTTGTGAATATGTTTGACGATATACAAATTCAGAGAAAACAGTGGTATACCCTCGATTTCTTGATGGATAATATACATTAATACTCGCGTATGCGTCTCCTGATGTAATATTTGCAAATATCGCATGTTGATTGACACCATGAACAAATCCGAATACTGGTACATAAATACGATACCCATCAGGCGCCATGTTGTTTAAATCATCTTCTGTATTATATCCAAGGGAACTACCATACACTAATTTTTTATAGTTTGGCATTCCTAAGTCATTATCTGAATAATCAATTAAAGCACCTACACCATCAGGTATAAATACATATCCTGGTGTTGTATCTTCATAAACACTTCCAAAATCTTTATACACTTGAATTGCTTTTAATTTAAAGTTTTCATTTTCTACAATGGAATCGTTTGGTACTTGTACTAAAATTGAATCTTCGGTAAACGTTACGATTAAATCCATTTTAATTCTTGATGTTCCAAATGTAATTGTTGCATTAAATCCGTTTTCGAAATAGGTTAATGATAACTGAGTTCCCATGGTATACATGTTTTCTCGAACAATAGCGTAATTGATATTATTCATATTATAAGACTGAATATTCAATGCACTTTGTACAGAATAAATTACACTTACAGGAAAGTCTGTTCCTGTTAAATCTGGAGTACTACTAAATACATACCCATTATTTTCAAATTGAAATGCAAGGGATTTTTCATCTAAATGCACTGTCCCTAAATCTGTTTCAAATGTCTCGTATTCATCGTTAAATGTATCTGAAACTGCTACTTCAGAGGTTTTTGTATGTGAATATCGATTAGAATCAATAAAGGGTAGTATATTTGTAAATCCAAACAAATCTACAGTCTCAACTTCTTCAGTGCTCGCAAAAAGTTGATATCCTGTAAAGGCAATAATACCGATTAATAATAATAAGAAATATTTTCTAAACACGATAAATCACCTCTTTTACTATTGAAACAATAAAGATCCATAATTGTCCCACAAAACTATAAATCAAGATACCAAGCAATACCATCAATAACATTCCAAAAATAATAATGGCTGTGTTTTTAATGGTTTCTAAGAACGTATAATTATGGATTGCGGTAATAGAAATCAATAATAGTAATAATGTCCATCCCATAATAAACGAGCGATATATGTTGTAAATGAATTCTTCGTTATAAGTTAAAACATGAGAGAAAAGAGTCATCGGTAGGATGAAGATAATAAATGGTAATAATGAATAACTAGAGGCAATAAATACATCTCGTAAACGACCTTCACCGTCGGCAAGCGTAGATACCAGATAATTAACAACAACAAATAATCCAAATATGACAACCACTACTAATAATTCTATCCAAACTTGCGATACATTGGTTGAGCGAAACAGAAATCCTGTACCATACAAGTTCACAATATATACCATAATAAATGATCCAAATATAATCCATGCTGTTTTTAAGGATGCTACATTCATTCTGCGAATACTTAAAAAAGCATCAAATGGATTTTTTAAAATTGTAACTGAGTAACGTAATTCTTTAACTGTTTTTCTTTTACCAAAAACTGTTAGACGCTCTTTTACACTTGTAAACATCGGATTTTTTTTGTTGATGCTTACTTTACAAAGTATCGGATTAATATCAGAAATTTTCTGGATAGTAGTTTTTAGTTTTTTTGCAAATGTGAAACCGTTTTTATCAATACCAGCTAAAATGATTTCTTTTTCATTTACATTGCCCTCA
>JBFFKS010000143.1:0-4616 GCA_041555275.1 Xianfuyuplasma sp.
TATGGTAAGCAGCCATATACAAGAACTATTCAAAGTGGTTGCAGTAGGTTGTTTAATGATTTAAAAACAAGGAAAAGATAAAGTATTATAAGATACTGCTTTAAAATAGAGTAATTTCTAAGAAATTTTGGCGTAATTTACCGTGTTTCTCTGATTTTTGTAAGTTTTTGATTAAAAGGTAAATTTTGTAGTATAATAGTCACTAGGTGATGTATATGAAAAGTTATGAAAATGAAATAAAAAATGTATTAAAAGAATTTAATACAATTCAGGAAAAAGGATTAAGTAAAGAAGATGTAATTAATGCAAGAAAGCAATACGGAGAAAATAAATTAGAAGAAAAAGCTAAAGAATCTCTATTTCATATGATTATTGGTGAATTAACTGGCTTTTTGAATCTTCTTTTAATGACTGCAGCAGTCATTAGTATAATTGCATCTGGTCATTTAACTGATGGATTGTTTATTATTGCAATTGTTATATTGAACACTGGACTCAGTGTTTTTCAAGAAAGAAAAGCAAGCAGTGCAGTAAATGCTCTGAGAAGTATGAGTGCTCCTCATGCTAAAGTTTTACGAGATGGTGAGTTAGAAGACATAGATTCTCAAGAATTGGTACCTGGTGATATCGTTTTAATTGAAGCTGGAGATTATATTCCAGCAGATATTAGGTTATTAGAATCTATTAATCTTCAAATTGATGAAAGTGCATTGACAGGAGAGAGTGTTCCTGTTAATAAAGATTGTAGAGTTATACTAAAAGACAATACCCCAATTGGTGATCGATTGAATATGGGTTATATGAGCACGATTGTTACATATGGTCGTGGAATGGGCGTTGTTATTAATACAGGAATGAGTACTGAAATTGGTAACATTGCAAATCTTTTAAACGAAGTTGAAGATGAAATGACACCACTACAGAAAAAAATAGATAAACTAGGTAAAATGTTAGGTATTGTTAGTGTTATTGTTGTCTTGTTGATTTTTCTAATTGGTATTGTTTATAATGCGATTGGATTTACTGACTTTAAAATACTTGATTTGTTTATGGTTAGTGTTAGTTTAGCTGTTGCAGCTATTCCGGAAGGATTACCTACTGTTATTACAGTTGTGTTGTCACTTGGTATGAGAAAAATGGCTGGTAAAAATGCAATTGTAAAAGAATTAAATGCTGTTGAAACCCTTGGTAGCACAACGGTAATATCAAGTGATAAAACAGGAACTCTAACACAAAATAAAATGGTTGTTACAAGAGTGTTTGATAATAATATAGTTGTCGAAGTTACAGGATCCGGATATGACTTTAAAGGTGAAATTAAAGGTGGTAGTAGTAATGTAGATCGTTTGGTCTCAATTGGTGCTTTATGTAATGATTCAAGTATTAATGGTAATACATTAATTGGAGACCCTACTGAGTTAGCCCTGGTAACATTGTCCGCAAAAATGGGAATGTTGCAAAAAGATTTAAAGAAGAAATATCCTCGAATTGATGAGTTTCCGTTTGACAGTGATCGTAAATTAATGAGTACAGTTCATCAGATTGATGGAAAAAAATATATATATACAAAAGGTGCGCCAGACCAATTACTAAAGGCCTGTAAATACTATTTACTTGATGGCGAGGTAAAGGAAATTACAGATAAATTTGTTAATGTTGTTGAATTAGCAAATCAAGGATTGGCTCATAATGCCTTACGTGTTTTGGGGTTTGCATACAAAGAAGTGAATGAGTATAAAGACTTAAAAGAGGAAGAAACTGATTTAATTTTTACTGGTTTAGTAGGAATTATTGATCCTCCGCGTGAGGAAGTAAAAGAAGCGATTAAGGTTTGTCATAAAGCAGGGATACGAGTTGTCATGATAACTGGTGATCATAAGGCTACTGCGAGTGCTATTGGTAAAGAATTAGGTATTATGGATCAACAAACCAATGCTTTGAGTGGTGAGGAAATTGATAAGTTAAGTTATCCAGAATTTTTGGATTTGGTTAAAGTTACGAATGTTTTTGCTCGAGTTTCTCCAAATCACAAAGTAATGATTGTTAAAGCATTGCAAGAAACTGGAGAAATAAGTAGTATGACTGGTGATGGTGTGAATGATGCGCCTGCACTTAAACAAGCAAATATTGGTGTTGCAATGGGTATAACAGGTACCGATGTTTCAAAAGAAGCAGCGGATATGGTATTGATGGATGATAACTTCACAACGATTGTGGATGCAGTTGAAGAAGGAAGAGTAATTTATGCAAATATTCGAAAGTTTGTCGGATATCTAGTAAGTTGTAATGTTGGCGAAGTTTTACTAATTTTTACGGCGATGTTACTTGGATGGGGTAGCCCATTATTGCCAATTCAAATTCTATGGATAAATTTAGTAACAGATTCATTCCCAGCTTTTGCGCTAGGATTAGAGAAAAAAGAAATGGGTGTTATGGACAGGGATCCAATAGATCCAGAAGCATCTATTGTTGATAAAAAAATGGGAATCGCTATCGCGTTCCAAGCAGTATTTTTAACAATTGCTGTTTTATTATCTTATTATATTGGTAAAGAAATTGGTGGTGCACAATATGGTAATACTTTAGCGTTTATTACTATAATTACTGGTGAACTTCTAAGAACATATTCAGCTAGAAGTGAAAGTATATCAATTTTTAGAATGAAGTTATTTGAAAATAAATTAGTTAACTACTCAGCTTTATTTGGGCTAGTACTATTGTTGATAGTGGTCTTTGTTCCGGGAATCAATACTGTGTTCCAAACAAATGTTAATTTAAGTGCAGTTAATTTCTTTGTAGCATTCGGATTAGGGTTTATACCATTATTCGGTGGAGAGTTAAGCAAAATATTTAAATAAAAAAGGACTTATAAAGTCCTTTTTTTTATGTTAATAATTGCTTGATTTCTTCAGGGCTGATAACTTTTCCATAAGATTTAACAACTTCATCAACTACCAGTCCAGGAGTACTCATTACTCCGTATTTAGCTATTTCAGTGAAACTGGTTACTTTTATTATTTCAGCATCTATGCCTAAATCTTTTACCGCAAGTTTTGCGTTGTTTTCTAATCTCTTACAGTTCGGACAGCCAGAACCTAATATTTTTATAATCATAATTTCCTCCTATATTAAAAATTCGAATGTGTTGAATAAATAACCTATAATAATAATACCAAATGATACGATTCCAATAAATGTAAAGAGTAGTTTTGGTTTTACTACTTTACTTAACATTACCATTGATGGAAGACTTAATGCGGTTACTGCCATCATAAATGCAAGGATTGTCCCAACACCGATACCTTTGAGTAGTAATGCTTCTGCAATCGGTATTGTTCCAAAGATGTCCGCATACATTGGAATTCCAACTAGAGCGGCAATTAATACACTAAATGGATTCTCATCACCAAGAATGGCTGCAATAATGTTTTCAGGAATGACATTGTGAATTGCTGCTCCAATTCCAACACCTACTAAAATGTAAATCCATACTTTTTTTACTATGTCTTTTACTTGCTCAAATGAAAAAAATACTCGTTCTTTCTTCGTCATTGCTATTATTTCTAATCCATTTTCAACGCTATTGTTTTTTAAATCAATGATATAGTCTTGAATATATTTATCCATTTTAGCTTTGTCAATAATTGTTCCTCCAATAACAGCGAGGATAAGTCCTACTATTACATACGCTAAGGCTATTTTCCAACCTAAGAACGACATTAAAATTAAGAATGATGCAAGATCTACAAGGGGAGAAGATATTAAGAAGCTAAATGTGATTCCTACTGGTAGTCCTGCTTTTGTAAATCCAATAAATAAGGGGATACTTGAACAAGAGCAAAATGGAGTTAGTGTTCCTAATAACGCTCCAAGAATATTACCTTTTATCCCTTTATACTTTTGTAGTATTTTAGTGGTTCTTTCTGGTGGAAAGTAACTTTGAATATATGAAATTGTGAAAATGAGAACAGATAACAAGATGAAGATTTTAATGACATCATATATAAAGAAGTGTGCAATACCAAAAAATTGACTTTCGATATCTAGATTAAAGAAATCACGTAGTAACAAATTTACCAATTCACTTAACCATGTCATTCGTAAAAAGATATTGTTGATAGCTTCAAAAAAGTTCATTATAATTACTCCTTAGTGCATACAAATGATTCTACTTTATTCAATTGTTTCAAGTCATTTTGTAAGCTTTCATAATTTAAATTGTTTAAAATAGGTGTAAGTAACTTCATAAAATCAGTATTTTCATGATTTAAAGAATAATAAATATACTGAGTATTGCGAACAGTATTAACAAGATTAATGCTTCTAATTTTAGCGATATGTTTTGATATTTTTGGTTGTGGTAGATTTAGGATTTCTACCAACTCACAAACACATAAATCCTGATGATGGAGAAGATTAATAATTCGTAGTCTTGTTTCATCACTTAGTATTTTAAATAACTCAGTTGAGTGTTGCATAAAAACACCTCCTATATACTTATATGCGCATATGGGTATATTAACCCTGATAAGACAAAATGTCAATAGATTCAATAAAAAAAGTTACAGAAACTATCTGTAACCTTTCAAGATGCCTTTGTATAGTAAATCTATTAA
>JBFFKS010000144.1:0-4572 GCA_041555275.1 Xianfuyuplasma sp.
AAGGTGGTACATATAATTTAAGCCAAATGAGACCATTTACTACTCATGTCGATCGTGAAGTTAGACATAGTGCTCAATTGGTTGTTTCAAAATGGTTTGAGGGAAATGAAACTGAGATTGATCGTATCTATGACGAGATGGTAAAACTAAGAACAGCAATCGCAAAAAAACTTGGATATCAAAACTTTGTTCAATTAGCGTATGATCGCCTAGGTAGAACTGATTACACTGCAAAAGAAGTAAAAGGATATCGTAATCAAGTATATGAAACAGTTGTTCCTTATGTAGCTAAATTAGTAGAGAGAAAAGGTAAAAGATTAGGAATTGAGGATTTAAAGTCTTATGACTTAGCTTTGTCTTTCTTATCAGGAAACCCTACACCTAAAGGAGACAGTAAATGGCAAGTGAAACACGCCAAAGACATGTATGAAGAGATGAGTCCTGAAACGGGTGAATTTATCAACTTTATGATTGATCATGAACTACTAGAACTAGACGCAAAACCTGGTAAACAAGGTGGTGGATATTGTACATTTATTCCAGAATATAAAAGTCCTTATATCTTTGCTAATTTTAACGGTACAAGTGGAGATGTTGACGTTTTAACACATGAAGCTGGACATGCATTCCAAGTTTACCAATCACATAAACTAATTCCGGAATATAGATGGCCTGGATATGAAGGCGCAGAAATTCATTCAATGAGTATGGAATTCTTAGCGTGGCCATGGATTCATAAGTTCTTTGAAGAAGATACTGACAAATATAAATTTAATCACCTGGCTGGTGCATTAAGCTTCTTGCCTTATGGTGTTGCGGTTGATGAGTTCCAACATGGCATTTATGAAAACCCAAATTTATCAAAAGAGGAAAGAAAAGCATTATGGCGCAAAGTAGAAAAAAAATACTTGCCATTTAAAGACTATGATGATGATTCATTTTTAGAAAAAGGTACTTTCTGGTTCCGTCAAGGTCACATCTTTGGTGTTCCATTCTATTACATTGATTATACTTTGGCACAAGTAGTTGCTTTCCAATACTGGATTAAAGCACAAGAAAGTCATCCAGAAGCTTTCAAACAATACTTAGCACTCTGTAAATTAGGTGGTTCGAAATCATTTGTTGCTTTATTAGAAAGTGCAAAACTAAATAATCCATTTAATGATGGCGTTATCGCTGAGACGATGAAGCCACTAATTAAGTTTTTAGATAGTATTGATGATACAAAATTGTAAATAATTCCCCATTAACAACATTCTTGGTATTCTTGAGGAAGAAGTTTTCGTAGATGTATTGATAAAAAAATAAAACACCTGAAAAGGTGTTTTTTTTAAATTTATGGTGACCCGTACGGGATTCGAACCCGTGAATGCATGCGTGAAAGGCATGTGAGTTAAGCCGCTTCTCCAACGGGCCATATATCTTAGTGCTCGTTTATTATAACAAACTAAATTCACATATGTCAATAAGAATAATGAACAATACTTTTTCGAATAAATTTTATAAATAAGAAAGTGCAATTATTACTGTTTATGCTTGTATTTATGTCTAAATTATATCAAAACAAGTTTATTTAAAATCAATTATAAACTTGATTCAAATTTATTTATAAAAAAAGCGAACATTAAAGTTCACCTTTTTTGACTCTACTTATTAAATCTAACACTTTTTCTTCTATAAGATTTCTTGTATTTTCGAATCCTTCTTTAGGTCCCCCACTTGGATCATCCAATCCCCAATCCTCTTGGTGTTTTGTTGGAACATATGGACATTCCACACCACAACCCATGGTAATTAATATATCTAATTCTTTGGGAATATCACTTAACAATTTGCTTGAAGTATATGACATATCAATCCCTTTATCTTCCATAACTTCTATAGCCATTGGTTTTGGTCCTGGATAGACTTCTGTTCCTGCAGAGTATACTTCTAGTACATCACTACCATAATGATTTGCCCAACCTTCAGCCATAATACTTCTACAACTATTATGAACACAAATAAATGCTACTACTTTTTTCATTTTTGAATCCTCCTAAATTTTACATACTTTTAAAGACCCTTTTATAAGTATAATATAAAATGAGTTGTACAATTGCAAATAAAACGATGAACCATAATGAGAACATTGTGAAACTAGTGATAAATTCAGTAATTACTTTAATTGGATTAAGTATCTCCCAACTAAAGAATCTTAAGAATCTCCCTAAGTATATACCGATTGAAGACAATAATAATAATTCAGCGATGAACACAACAATTAAGATTGGTCTGTTAAACCTATCTTTAAGAAGTTTTTCAACCGCAAAGATTGATTCCACACCAGCATAAATTCCTACCAAAGCTGAAAATAGTATATGTGTTAACAATAAGTAATCTGTGATAGTTTCAATTCTCACCAATGATATAAATCCCGGGAACCTATTACTTAAATGAATAAAATCAGTGATAATGTAGAATGTATTTGGTAAGAAAAATAAAAATACAATTAATAATATAATTGAAACCCAGTCGTGTTTGATTTCTCTTTCTTGTAATCGGATTGCAACGTATCTTATCGTAATTAAAGGTATCAATGCAAATACAACATTGATTCCCATCCAAATACTTAGAAATGAATCCGTAAATAATATCATAAAAATAGACAAGAAAAAATAGACTGCAGCAAAAATTGTGTTATATAGTATTTGTTGATATTTCATAGTATCACCCTTGTTATATTATACCACAAACAGGATACAAAAAAAGCAAGTCATTTAACAATGATTTGCTTTGATTTTTATCTGGCGGAGTAGGAGAGATTTGAACTCTCGCGCCGCTATTAACGACCTATACCCTTAGCAGGGGCACCTCTTCAGCCACTTGAGTACTACTCCGACTGTTAGCCTTTATATAATAATATATTTTGGGCTAACTGTCAACATTATAAAATGCTTATTTTTAAGTTTGTGAGAAAGGAGCATTTTCCTTAATCATAGTAAGTTGTAAACGATGTCTTTTAAGGTCTACATCTTTTACCCAAACAGTAACAACTTCTCCTACACTTACGACATCAAGTGGATGTTTTACAAATCCAGTCTTAAGTTGTGAAATATGTACCAATCCATCATCTTTAACACCACAGTCAACAAATGCACCAAAATCTACTACATTTCTAACTGTACCTCTTAATTCCATACCTGGAGTTAAATCTTCTAATTTTAGAATATCGCTTCTTAATACAGGAAGTGGAGCATCATCACGAGGATCTCTAAGTGGTGCAACAAAAGCATCAAATATATCTTCTATTGTGTTTAATCCAGCTCCTAATTTATCAGCCAATGTACTAAGTTTAGTGTTCATTAATTTAAGTTTAATAATTGGATTACCAATATCATCACCACTTAACTTTAATTCTTTCATTAAACGTAGAGCTAAATCATAACTTTCAGGGTGAATTCCTGTTTTATCAAATGGATTTGGTGAGTTTAGTACTCTCAAAAATCCAATTGCTTGTTCATATGCTTTGTCCCCTAATCTAGGAACATTTTTTATTTCCTCACGGTTTTTGAATGGACCATTTTTTTCTCTATACGTTACGATATTTGTTGCTTGTGTCTTGTTTAGACCAGCAACATATTGTAAAAGTTGAATGGATGCTGTATTTACATTGACACCAACCTTGTTAACTGCTGTTTCTACAACAAAATCTAGAGAGTCACTTAAGTTCTTTTGTGATACATCGTGTTGATATTGTCCAACACCAATTGATTTTGGGTCAATTTTAACTAGTTCACTGAGTGGATCTTGAAGACGCCTTGCGATACTTACCGCACTTCTTTCTTCTACTGCTAAATCAGGGAATTCCTTCTTCGCTAGTTCGCTAGCACTATAAACAGATGCTCCAGCCTCATTAACGATTACATAGTATACTTTTTTATCCATATCTTTTTCAACGAACTTAATGACATTGATGATAAATTGTTCTGTTTCTCTTGATGCTGTACCATTTCCAATTGCAACAATATCAATATCATATTTTTTAATCGCAGAAGCGACTTTACGGCCAGCAGTATTTCTTCTTTCTGGAGAAACTTTCTCACCAGGGAATTTTTGATGTGGATAAATCACATCAATTTCCATCATTGTTCCCATTGTATCTATTACAGCTAATTTACATCCTGTACGATATGCTGGATCAACACCAAGAATCATTTTCCCTTTTAGTGGAGGTTGTAATAACAAACTTCTTAAATTCTCACTAAAGATATGAATTGCGTTATTATCTGCTTTTTCAGTTAATTCACTTCTTAATTCTCTTTCAATAGAAGGCATAATTAAACGTTTATACGCATCTTGTACTGCTTTTTGTATATAAGGAATTACAAAAGAAGCCTTGTTTTTGATTTCTTGTCTTTCTAAGTATTCATGAATGCGATCATTTTCAACGTTAATTTTAACGGTAAGAATTTTTTCTTTTTCACCACGATTGATTGCTAAAGCACGATATAGTTTCACTTTCTTTAATTGCTCTTCATAGTTGTAATACATTTGGAAAATATCCATTTCATCTTTGGCATTCTTTTTCAT
>JBFFKS010000145.1:0-4568 GCA_041555275.1 Xianfuyuplasma sp.
GGGTCTACGACCATATTTTTGATAAAAATCATTTAATATTTTGTCCATTATTTCAGGATTATTTTTCATTTTATTAACCAAATCTAAATCAAGTTGCTGAGTAAATGGACAACTTGATAAACACGTACCACAATCTGTTCCAGACTTTAACCATATGTCATAACATTTATTGTCATTAAATTTATAGAATCTTCTACCATTCACGATTCTCTCTTTATGTGTAATTGCTTTTGATGGACAATTCATTAAACACAATGCACACCTTTTACAAAAATCATAAAGACCAAAATCTACTGGTGTATCATAGTTTACTTCTAAATTCGTAAATACTGCGCCTAACCTCACATTATTACCAAATTCTTTAGTTACTATGTGATTACACATACCAATTTCACCAAGACCTGCATCATATGCAAGCGGTACTAGTGGTGCGAGATAAAACTCAGAATTCATAGATTGTGATTTATAACCTAACTCTTTTAAGTACATTTCTAATCTTGCACCAACTGCTGCTACTTGAACATAAGCTTCTTCGGTTGCAAGTAATTCCTCGAAGTCAGGTCCTTTGTTTATCATTTCCAAGTCCATAAGAACTGTAAAAACAATTGCTGTTTTATATTTCGGATTAATTTTATCGCCATAATTATCAATACCAAGATAATTATTTAATCCACCAAAATGAGAATAGTATGAAGCATCATCTAATTTTGTAATACCTACTGATGCAGCGCCATAATACTTAGTAATCTCTTTAATATTCTTTGAAAATTCTGCTGGAATATTAGTCCTTGAGTTATTTACAGGGTATGCGTTAGCAGTATCAAAAAGGTTTTTTATGTAAATTTTGTTATGTTGTGTAATTGGGAAAAAGAGTTCTTTGAATCTATCACTCTTTCTAAGTTTATGTCGAAAAGGAAGACGTCTTTGAAGATCATCTTTTTGTTTTTGCTCAAGTTTGTCTTTATAATATTCTTTGTAGTCTTTGGAGTTCTTTTCTAAATTTACTCTTGAGAATAACGTATTTCTTTCGTCATATTTTTTCATATAATCACCTTATTATATTATAGCAAAAATTAAAAGAGATTAAAATAAGTATCTTAATCTCTTTGTTATTATTGAATGCAAATAGGATCTTCGGGTGTATACCCTTTTAAATCAACAGTAATTGATTCGATAATTATTGGTACTTGTGGCGATTCTGATGTATCTGCTTGAAGTGCAGCCAGGTAATCTACAATATAAAACCCTTCAACTACTCCACCAAATGCAGCATATTCACGATCTAAGAAAACTGCTGGTGCAGCAACTATAAAGAACTGAGATGATGCTGAATCGTAGTTCCCTCCAACTCTCGCCATCGATAAAACACCTTTTACATGACTTAAATCATTTTCTATATCGTTGTTTGACATTTCTCCTTGAATTGTACAACTAGGATCAACAAGTCTTCCTGCCTGGATCATAAATCCATTTACAACCCGATGAAACTCATTACTTGTATATGCTTCATCTTGAATATACTTGATAAAACTATTTACAGTATTAGGAGCAACTGTTGGGAATAATTGAATTTTAATTTCTCCAAGCTGATCAATTTTAATTGTTACGACTGGGTTATTAAAATTAAGATATTCTAAATATTCCAAGTTCTGTAAATTTACGTTATAAGGAGTTGGATCATCATGTATGAATCTCACCCTTGTAACGGGCTTTTTATCAGTTTTTTCAATTCCGCCATTACATGCGGAGAGTGTCAAAACGGTAATTATTGATAATGTTATTAGTATAAACTTCTTCATTATGCACCTCTATATTAAGTTATCTAAATCTAATTTGTCTTCGTAATTTTTATCTCTAATCTTTTCTAAAATTTTAATTAAATCTCTATTTACTTCTTTATTCGTATTAAGTGTATACCCACCAGAGTGATTTGACATAACAACATTATCTAATTCATGAATCGGATAATCAGATGGTAATGCTAAATCTTTTTCTTTTGGATAATTGAACCAGACATCTGATGCGTATCCTCTAAGTGAGTTATTTAATAGTGCTTCATAAAGGCTTTTCTCATCAACTATTCTACCTCGTCCTACATTCACTAAGTACTTTCTGTTCATTCGCGATAATTTTTGCGCATTGAAAACACCCTCAGTTGTTTTGTTTAACGGCGCAGAAATTATAATTACATCCGACATTTGAATTAAATTGGTTAGGTTTTTAACAATTTTAATATCTTCTGGGTAATCTTTTCCTCGATCTATAGTACAGAAATCACAACCGAAACCTTTCAGCATTTTATGAACCTTTGTTCCAATACGTCCATACCCATAAAGTCCAATTGTCATATCTTGAATACTTACCCAAGGTTGTCTATCATCTGAATTACGATCACTCCAATTCCCTACAGCAAGTTGAGAATGGTATGGAATTGTATTACCTAACAGCGATAAAGTAAGTGTTACAGCCTTTTCAGCGACGTATCTCGAGCGAGTTGGTGTAATAAAAAGCATTAGATTCTTAGCTCTAAGAGCCTCTAAATCGATTCCATTATGTCCGGTATAAGGAATAATTACTCCTTTTAAGTTTGGGTTATAGTGTGTTTCATTATAATGTCCACTAACTATAAAATTTGCCTGATCAATTTGATCAACTATTTCTATTCCATCTATCGGATTTTCAGCTAGAAACTGTTGTATTTTAGCATGTCTTGCATGTACTTTCATTTTACACCTCCTTAAAATAAAGTAAGTTGTTCACGTTTTATGTGTTTAACCGATTCGTTAATGATATCACTCATCTTATATAATATACCATACTTTCTACATAATGTCTCAAAATAGTTTCTAAGATAGTCATGGTTAGGAGAAGCACAACTATAAGCCTCCTCATACTTCTTCACATACTTTTCAGTTAGTTCTGG
This sequence comes from Xianfuyuplasma sp., assembly GCA_041555275.1. GTDB lineage: Bacteria > Bacillota_I > Bacilli_A > Izemoplasmatales > Izemoplasmataceae > Xianfuyuplasma. Next base: position 2,924 of record JBFFKS010000145.1, read on the forward strand.
TCCTATCTTTTCAAAGAAGTACTTTCGTTGATTATCACGCAATGTAACACCAAAAGATGGTGATATGTATTTGGCACCAGCTTTAGCCGCTTTCTCAACAATACCTTTAATATTTTCTTCGGTATCATTTATAAAAGGAAGTATTGGCATCATTAGTATTCCACAATAAATCCCTTCATCAGACAAATTTTTGATAGCCTTAAAACGCATAGTTGATGAAGTTGAATTAGTTTCAATGCACGATTGTAATTTATCATCTGCAGTAGTAATCGTAATACCAATATTAATAACGTTATTTCTGTTAATTTCTTTAAAAATATCAATATCTCTTAAAACATTTGTATTTTTAGTGATAATAAATGCTCCAAATCCATATTTTGCCATCGATTTTAAGGAATTTCTTGTATATTCTAATTCTAGTTCATGGTTATTATAGGGATCGCTCATACCTCCCAATCCAATAATTCCTTTTTTTCGCTTTTTAGACAACTCGTGGTCAACCATAATATCTGCATTTTCTTTTGCACGAATTTTATCGAAATTTTGTATCTGATAACAACTACTCCGAGAATCACAATAGATACATCCTTGATTACATCCTCGATAAATATTCATGTTATAGCTACAACCAAACCACGATTGACCAGCATTGACTGATTGCACTATTTTTTTCGCTCTTATGAAGTCCATTATATACCTTTTAGCACTTTTTCAAGATCCAAAAAAGGAATTTTATTTAATATTCTATCGCGATACTTATTTATGAATTTTTTACCCCATTCAGAGTTATAACTTTTTTCACCTGCTGCATAAATTACAATATAAAGAATTATTGTACGTAAAAGAAAAAATTCGTTCAGCATTTTAAACTCATTCATATTTAGCTTATTTTCTTGACGATATCCAATCATCAAATTCCTTATCATACGGGCACTTTCTCTATTTATCTCATCATTTGATGCATCGCCAAAACAAAATCGGTAAAAAAGGATAATGGCTATATCACTGATGAAATGTTTGTAACTTGAATCATCCCAATCAAAAAATGTGAGTTCTCCGCTATCTATAAGCATATTTCCGAAATGAAGATCGGTGTGAATCAAGCCAAAATTATCAATATTTTGTGGTAACTTTTTGATAAAATTAATCAAATCATGATAAATTTCGATGATTTTTGTGTCTTTTTTTGGTAAAAAATTTGTCGATTGTTCGAGGTAGGATTCCTCACACCAAAGTTGTCTTTTGTGGATTGGTTTATATGTTTTTGTAAGTTTATGAAGTTTTCCTACTTCTTTTCCAAGCATTTGATAAAAATCGTCTGTTAAATCTTCATAAGTCACTTTTCTACCAGGTGCTTTTGTAAAAACACAAATAGTAAAGTAGTGATTGTTATCTAAATTCACTCTTTCAACAAGATTATCTGATGTTGAATGCACTACTGTAGAAACTTTGGCTGTGTTTTTATCCAAATAATCAATAAATTCCAGTTCTGCTAGTACTAAATCGTAAGATCTATGGAGACTATGTACAAATCTTAATATATAATCACTATCATCTTTACTATATTCATAAACAAAATTTTCAAAACCACCAATGTATTTGATGTCTTTTACATCAACATCGTAAAAAATAGCTCCCTTTGATA
>JBFFKS010000146.1:0-4558 GCA_041555275.1 Xianfuyuplasma sp.
AGAACAATCTTTTATATCTATAATGGCTGAATGGTAATATTTCCTATAAATCAACCTATAAAAATACAAAAAAAGTAGATATTTAGTATTTAAATATCTACTTTTTTTTAGTTAAACAATCTTTTATACTTTCTTCTAGTTATCAGTTTTTTACTTTTCTCATCGTATAAATACAACCAAGCCAGTCTTAGACTTGAGAATATTTTTATTTCTTTGGAATTATGGAATTCATTTGTTGATTTAAACATCTTTCTTAGACTATAATTAGGAATTCTCGCATTTAGATGATGAATGTGATGATAGCCTATGTTCCCTGTAAACCAATCAAGAATCAATGGTAGACGATAGACAGAGCTTCCTTTTAAAGCAGCATCTGTAACATCCCAATTATCTGACTCTTCCCAATATACCTCATCATACTGATGTTGGACAAAGAATAACCATACACCAAGTGATGATGCTACAAATATAATAGGTAATTGGATCATTAAGTAATAATTAAAGCCAACAGTGAAAGTAACGGTTAGAATAATTGCTAAAACACCTAGATTGGTAATAATCCAACTTTTCCAATCATCTTTCGTTTTATTCCCGAAAGGAAGACGTTGACTAATTACAAACATGTATACCGGACCAATAATAAACAATATTAGCGGATTACGATATAATCTATATCCAAGTCTTTTCATAAACTTAGAACTCTTATATTCCTCAACAGTTAATGTCCAAACATCGCCAGTCCCTCGTTTATCAATATTCCCAACCGTTCTGTGATGTTCTTTATGCTCTCTTTGCCATTGATGAAATGGTGTAAAAACGAGGATACCAAAAATATGTCCTAAGATATTCATTGCTCTTTTAGATTTCATAAATGATTTATGTGTACAATCATGAAACATTATAAAAACTCTTACTAAGAATAATGCTGGAATGATTGCAATTGGTAGAACAATCAAATAGTGCACACCTATACTAAGTAAATAGTACATTAAGAAAATAAAACCTAAGTACGGAATAATAGTATTAAAGATTTGCCAATACGCTCTTAAATCTTTTGCTTTTGCGAATGGCACTACTAAGTCATTTATGTCTTTTCGATTCATAATATCACCTCTTATATAATTACTATGTCTGTCATAGTACACTTATATTATAATTACTATGTCAGACAAAGTAAAGTTTTTTACATTTTATAACTTTTTTTACAATTTAGAGAATAATCTAAAAAAAAACTGATCCTTTTTAGACCAGTTTTAAATAATAATCATTATTAGTATATATAAATAGTTTGCAACAACTCCACTTACAAGACCACCAACTGTGTGAGCAATGATGGCTTTTGAAGTTAGTGCTCTTGAGTGTAATGCATCCATCATTCCTACATGCGTTGATAAATACCCACTCCAAGTTGTTCCGATTGCTGTAAAAACGGCGATGTCCTTTACATTAATGTATCCTTTGGTTAGAAACTCTTCAACAAAACCAACAGCTGCACCAGCACTTCCTAGTGAAGTTAGAGGAAAAGCAATTGCCTCTGGTTCTGTGAATCCAAATAATGGTTTAAAGATAAACATTAGATGTTGCCCGAATCGAGGTAAGTAACCAACACCCTCCAAAGCTGCTCCTGAGAATCCAATAGTAGGAGGTTGATTGGTTAGCATAATGATGAAAGTGGAAATGATAAGGATTCCTGGTATGATTTGAAGACCTATTTCAACACCATTCTTTCCTCCGTCAAGTGCACTTTCTAAGAATCTATTTACAAAAGTACCCTCTCTTGTTTCCCTAAACATTTCATCTCCAACGATGTCTTTAATAGGATTATCTTTTCGTGGTACTTTAAAGAACTTCTTAGAGTAATGCGTCAACATCCTAACACTAACAATACTTCCTACAATACTTGCTGCAACTCCTATCCCAACAGATAAGAAGAAGTTTCCTTCATATTTCCCATTAAAACTCATAAATGTAATCGCAATTACAAGTCCCATACCAAAGCTTGTTCCTAAATTACACAAAACAGGAATTTGGTATGCTTTAAATTGCTTTCTAAATTCTTTTTCCTTATATAAACTTATAATTGCAGGATTATCCGATAAATAAGCACTTGCTGCGCCTATACCAGCAACTCCTGGTAATCTATAGATGACCCTAACAATTGGTCCCAACACGTAATTAAACAAAGCAATAATCCCGAATTCACTAAAAATCCCAGCCATCGCACCTGTTAAAACTGCAACTCCCATAATCCAAAATGCAACATTGGTTAATAAATAAAAACCAGTTTCAATCGTGGTACTCAAAAAATTGGCTACTCCCATTTCAAATGAGAATACACCAAATAATAATGCAAATATACCTAATACAATAAATGTCTCGGTAGTAACTGGTTTCTTTTTCATGTGTTACCTCCCAAAAATATAATTCCAAACAAGATTATATTCCTTTTAATTCAGAAAAACAATACTTTTTTTTACTTTTTTTAAGCGCTTACACAAATGGCTTTTTACTTGCTTATTAGATGGTTATACTATATAATAAAAACGACCATAAAGTCAGGGGAGCTTAGAGAACTAGGCTGAGAGTATTCTTGTTACTGGAATAGACCTTACCTGATCTGGATAATGCCAGCGTAGGATAAACTGATTCTTCAGAAATTAATCGTTTAATCCTAGGTTTTATGGATTAAACGATTTTAATTTTGAGGAGGAAAAAAATGAACACAAGAGTAAGAGAAATTGCAGAAGTCGGAATCCTAGTCTCTATGGCAGTTGTCCTAGAACTAATATTTAGTGTCTTTCCTGCGATGCCACAAGGTGGTAGAGTAAGTATTAGCATGTTACCTTTAATTGTTATTGCATGGAGAAGAGGATTTACTTGGGGAATTATTGGTGGCGTAGTTTATGGAACAATTAACCAGTTTGTTATTGATGGAATTATGTATCATTGGGCAAGTTACTTATTGGATTACCTCGTTGCATTTGGTGGTGTTGGTGTAGTAGTTATTATGAAAAAATTATGGAAAGATAATGTTATTGCGTTTGAAATAGGTATATTTTTAGCCTATCTTGTTCGTTTTATAAGTTCATCTACAAGCGGTGTATTAATCTTTGGTGAGTACGCAGACGGAAATGTTTACTTATATTCAATGACATATAACGCAACTTATCTTTTACCGGCATTAATATTAACGCTGTTTGTTGGTATTGGTGTATATTTTCCGATAAAAAGAATCCCTTTAAACTAAAAGCACATTTTTGTGCTTTTTTTTATTCAAATCAAAACATCAATCGTTACTTAGAGAATGAAAATATTTTCATTGGTTTTTCCTTTTTTATCGGTCGATATTATTATATAATTGAAATGTAGTGAGGAGGAAATTTCATGAAAGTATTATTAGTAGGTAGCGAAGCAACTCCTTTTAGTAAAACAGGAGGATTAGCTGATGTTCTTGGTGCTTTACCAAAAGAGTTAAAATCATTAGGAATTGACGCTAGAGTGGTATTACCAAAACATAAGATTACAAAAGATAAATTTCAAGATCAATTGACACATCTTTGTAGTTATCGTGTCAAAGTAAACAGTAAACAAGAATATGCGGGAATTGAAATGATGGAATATGAAGGTGTTACATTCTATTTTATTGATAATGAATACTATTTTGGATACCGTGATACATTATACGGCCATTACGATGATGGTGAACGTTACGGATTTTTCGATAACGCAGTTTTAAAAATGTTAGGAGAAATAGATTTTTATCCTGATATTATCCATTGTAACGATTGGCAAACTGGGCTAATTCCATACTTATATAAAAGTAAATATGCGAATACTCCAAAATACAAGGGTATTAAAACAATACTAACAATTCATAATATTGCATATCAGGGAGTATTTAGTAAAGATTTAATGGAATATTTGGATGTTGAATACTCTAGCGAATTAGAATTTGACAATAACATAAATTTCCTAAAAGCTGGAATTCAAGTAACTGATTACATCACAACAGTATCAGAAAACTATGCGGATGAAATACTATATGATTATTATGGATTTGGGATGCAAAATATATTGCAGCCAAGGAAAGAAGATTTATATGGTATCGTAAACGGTATTGATTATACAAACTTTAATCCTAAAGTGGATAAAAAGATTTGTTGTAACTACAGTCCTTATAATTATATAAAAGGTAAAAAAGCAAATAAGGATCACCTTCGTGAGTATTTTAACCTATCAAAAAACAGTAAACCAATGATTGGAATGGTAAGTCGTTTAACAGAAGCCAAAGGGTTTGATTTGGTTAAGGAAGTTATTGAAGGACTTATTGAGAAAAATGAGATTCAGTTTGTTTTACTTGGTAGTGGAGATGCATATTTAGAAGAATACTACAGTAACTTAGCAAAAAAATATCCAAAAGATGTTGGTGTTTACATTGGATATAGTGATGAAATGGCTAGAAAAATATATGCAGGTGTTGATATGTTCTTAATGCCTTCTCGTTTTGAACCATGTGGATTAGCACAACTAATAAGCTTAAAATACGGTACAATTCCTG
>JBFFKS010000147.1:0-4517 GCA_041555275.1 Xianfuyuplasma sp.
AATCAACTCTTTTAAATGGTTTTATCTCTTACACTAACAAGGATTTGGACAAACAAGTTTATGCGGATAACTCCTTATTTGCCACACTCGAAACATCAACACGTCATGTGGTTTTATCAAATCATAAGGATTTTGTAGTTACGGATACCGTTGGATTTGTTTCCAATCTACCACATAATTTGATTGAATCTTTTAAATCTACTCTAGAAGAAATCACAGAAGCGGATTTTTTAATTCATGTTGTTGATACAAGTAACAAGTACTATGAAACACAAATTCAAGTTACAAATAAAACATTAGAGGAAATTGGTGTTCATGATATTCCAATATTTTATGTTTATAACAAATATGATTTAATTGATCATGAAATTGAGCCTACAAACTTTCCTTATGTAGTTGTTTCCTTACTTGAAGAAGATGGCGTAAAACAAGTAATTGAGTTTGTAGAAAAAGAAATCTTCAAAGATTATCAGGTTGTAAAATTACTTATTCCTTTTAGTGAAGGTGATTTAGTATCTTACCTGAATGAAAATTCAAATATAATAAGTCAAAACTACACAAATGATGGGACTGTCATTGAACTCGAACTCTCTCAAATACAAAAAACAAAATATTCCAACTATATAATATAAAAAAATGGACCATTAATGTGGTCCATTTTTTAAATAATCTTTGTATTCTTGAACAATCTTTTCTAGACCATCTTTAGTGCTAACTTTAGCGATTTCCCTTTTAATAAAGGTTGCTCCTCTTAATCCTTTGACATACCATGCTGCATGAGTTCTCATCTCAAGAAGAGCTATCTTCTCTCCTTTTAGTTCAATAAGTCCAGTCATATGATTTAGGAGTCTATCTAGTTTTTCATCACTAGAGATTTCTTTTTCATAAATACCTGTTTCTAGATAATCTACTGTTTGCTTACACAACCACGGGTTCCCTAATACGCCCCTACCAATCATAACGGCATCACAACCTGTTTCATCGATCATTCTTTTTGCATCCTCAGGAGTTATGATATCTCCGTTGCCAATGACAGGGATATTAACTGCTTCTTTCACTTTTTTTATTCGAGTCCAATCAGCTTTACCCGTATACATTTGGGCACGAGTTCTACCGTGAATCGCAATCGCCTTTGCTCCAGCTTTTTCGCATAATTTAGCGATTTCCACATCATATATAGTATCATTATTCCATCCAGTTCTCATCTTTACTGTCACTGGTTTCTTTACATTATCTACAACTTCTTTTACTATCTCATATATCTTTGGCGGATCTAATAGTAATTTTGCGCCAGAATCATTTTTCACTATTTTCGATACAGGACATCCTAGGTTTATATCAATTATATCGCAATCAGATTCCTGATCTATAATCATCGCACCTTTTACAATACTTTCCTTATCCCCACCAAATACTTGCATAGATAAAGGTCTTTCTTCTGGTACAACCTTAATCATTTTTAGCGTTTTTTCATTGCGAAAAGCCAGTGCTTTATCACTAACCATTTCTGCATAAATAAGTCCTGCACCAAATTCTTTCATTATTGTTCTAAAGGCAATATTAGAAACCCCTGCCATTGGTGCAATAATAACTTGATTCTTGATTTCTAAATCTCCTATTTTAAACATATTGCATTACCTCATTTTCTAATCACACTTTATTTTAACAAAATTTAGTTAATTTACAAGTTGAAAGACTTTAATTATTCAAGAATGATGCTATAATATCAACAGGTGATATAAATGAATGATTATTTAGTAAAAGCATATGCCTTTAATGGCACTGTTAGACTTTATACAGCAAATACAACGAAACTAGTAGCTCACGCTCAAAAGATTCACAATCTTTGGCCTACAAGTGCCGCAGCATTAGGTAGACTTTTAACAGCTTCTGTAATAATGGGAGCAATGTACAAAGGAGATCAGGAACTCACGCTTCGTGTTGAAGGTGATGGTCCGATTGGTCGCATGGTATCTACAACCAATGCTCATGGTGAGGTTAGAGGATATGTTGATAATCCTCATGTTTTTTTACAGTATAATAATGGTAAATTAAATGTAGGCCAATCTGTAGGAAACGGCTTTATTCATGTAACAAAGGATTTAAAAGTAAGAGACATGTTTACCTCAAGTGCAGAGATACAAACTGGTGAAATAGCTGAGGATTTTGCATATTATTTCACAGTCAGCGAACAAATTCCAAGTGCTGTTGGTTTGGGTGTTCTAGTAAATGAAGACAACTCAGTATTGGCAAGTGGTGGATTCATATTGCAAGCAATGCCTGGATGCAAATCTGATACAATTGAAACTATAGAGAATGCATTAAAGAATCTCACTCCTGTTAGTGAAATGGTAAATCAAGGAATGACTCCTGAGGAAATGATTCAAGAAATAGCGGGAGAGGATTTTCAGTTATTAGAAAAACTTGATTTGAAATTTAAATGCAATTGTTCTAGAGAGAAATTTGAGAAAGGGTTAATCTCTTTGGGAAAAGACCAACTTGAAGAAATACTTCATGAGGATAAAAAAATGGAAACACTATGTCATTTTTGCAACACAAAATATCACTTCAATGAGAATGATATTAAGGAACTTATTAAGGAATCAAAATAAAAGAGTTAGCCAAGCTAACTCTTATTTTTTTATAGTTTCTTCTATCTTTTATTTGATGATCACAAAAAATAAATTACAGGAAAGACGCTAAACAGTTCTAAAATTAGATGTCTATTTAGAGCGATTTCCCAGTGCTCTATGTCCATAATAATTGGAATATTAGACTACATATAAAAAGCCGTTTCCTTAATCAGGGAAACGGCTTAAATTATTACATTACTTTTAAATATCTTTTGATTTCCCACTCGGTTACTGAAGTACGGAAGTCATCCCATTCTTTGGTTTTTGCTGAAACGAATTTATCGACTACGTGAGAACCTAAAGCTTCTTGAACTACGTCACTACTTTTAAGTGCTTTTAGGGCATCTTTCAAATTCTCTGGTAAGTTTTCAATACCCATTGATTCTCTTTCTTTACGAGATAGTTTGTATAAATTTATATATACTCTATCTTTACAATCTAGTTTTTTCTCAATTCCTTCTAAACCACTTGCTAGGATTGCAGACATAGCCAAATATGGATTTGCAGAAGGATCTACGCTTCTAATCTCTACACGTGTAGCACGTCCTCTTTTAGCAGGAATACGAAGCATTGCACTTCTATTAGCATCACTCCAAGAAACATAGCAAGGAGCTTCATAACCAGGAACTAATCGTTTGTATGAATTTACTGTTGGATTCGTAATTGCAGTGAATGCTCTAGCATTTTTCATAATTCCAGCAATCCATTGTTTTGCAATAATGCTTAGTCCAATTTCACCATCTGGATCAGCAAATGCATTGTTACCGTCTTTATCAGATAATGAGCAGTTAGTGTGCATTCCAGAACCATTAATATTTGAAATAGGTTTTGGCATAAATGTCGCGTGAAGTCCATGTCTTTTAGCTACATTTTTAACTACTAATTTAAATATTTGTAATTTATCAGCTGCTTCTAATGCACTGTTAAATTGGAAATTAATTTCGTGTTGTCCTGGAGCAACTTCGTGATGTGATGCTTCCATACTAAATCCAATTCTTTCTAATTCTAAAACAATATCTCTACGACAATCCTCAGCACCATCTACTGGGGCTAAATCGAAGTATCCACCATTATCATTAAATTCAAGAGTTGGTTCTCCTTTTTCATCTAATTTAAATAAGAAAAACTCTGGTTCTAAGCCAATATTAAATGCACTGAAACCTAATTTTTTCATTTTCTTTACGTTATTTCTTAAAACAGCTCTAGGGTCTCCACTAAAAGGTTCTCCATTTGGTAAATAGATGTCACAGAACAACATTGCTACTTTTCCATATGTTGTTTGCTCCCATGATAAGATTAACCAAGTATCATAATCTGGTCTTAAATACATATCCGCTTCTTGAATACGAACAAACCCATCTATAGATGAACCATCAAACATAACCTCATTATCTAATGCTTCCTCTAAAATTCTTGCTGGTACCTCAACGTTTTTGATTACTCCATGAATGTCAGTGAAACAAAGTCTAATGTATTTAACATTCTCTTCCTTTGCATTTTTTAAAATGTACTCTTTAGTCATTTTAGCCAAAATGATCTCCTCCTAATTTTTTAGCAATAAAAAAATGGTGCCTAAAATGCATTCTGCATTTGACACCATTGTATTTATATCTATTTTTGTAAAGACGTCTTTGTCTACAAAACAATTATATGTAAGCTTTTAATATATGTCAATCTTATTTTCAATGATAAGGCTTACAAGGTTTTTCTTTGTAGTTCGTAATTCCATTGCTTTCTTCTGTATAAATTTATGGGATTCGTCTTCACTAAGACCTTTACTCATTAGTACTAATTTAGCTTTATTTGTCATTTTTAATACATTTAGTTCTTCTTCTACTGCATTAACCCTTTGACTTAGAATTCTGATTTTCTTTATAAACTTCA
>JBFFKS010000148.1:0-4516 GCA_041555275.1 Xianfuyuplasma sp.
TCCAGCACAAGCACCACTAAATTCAAATAATGGTTTTGCAAATTGACTATTTTTAGCATTATTTTTACCAGTTAAGTTGTCTTTGTAAGTAACGTCATTGAATAAGTACTCTGAGTTTTTAATTTCTCCTTTAGCGATTTCTTCACCAATTGGAGACATTGCCAATGCTTTTGTTTTAGCTGGACATACTTCAACACATACCCCACAACCAGTACAATCTAATGTGCTAATTTGGATTTTGTATCGTAATCCTTCTAATCCTTTACCAACAGCTTTTTTCGTTACCAATCCTTCAGGTGCATTAGCCATTTCTTCTTCTGTCAATAAGAATGGTCTAATAACTGCATGAGGACAAGCGAACGCACATTGGTTACATTGGATACAGTTGTCATCGATCCACTCTGGCACATAGTTAGCAATACCACGTTTTTCGTAATTTGTTCCACCGTTATCCATTGTTCCATCTTCATAACCAGTAAATACACTTACAGGTAAATCATATCCTTTAATTGCGTTTACAGGATCTGCGATTCTAGAAACGAAATCAGGTCTTGTAGTGTCAACGATTACTTCTGCAGGAACTAATGTAGCCCATTCAGGTTTTACTTCAATAGCAACCAATCCAGCTTTACCAGCATCGATAGCTTTATAGTTTTTCTCTACAATTTCTTGACCTTTACGTCCGTATGCTTTTTCTGCATATTTTTTCATTAATTTTGTAGCTGTTTCATAAGGCATGATGTGTTCATTTAATGCGAAGAATGCACTTTGCATTATTGTATTAATCATAACTCCTAATCCTGCTTCTTCAGCAAGTTTTACAGCGTTTATAACATATAACTTAGCATTTTTTTCTGCTAGTTGTTTTTTAACTTTATTTGGAAGTAATGATTCCACTTCACTTGGTGGTACTACTGTGTTAAGTAAGAATGTTCCACCTTCACGTAAACCATTTACCATGTCGTATTGTGTTAAGTATGAATCTTTTGAACATGATACGAAATGTGGTTGGTTAACCAAGTATGTTGAACGGATTGGAGTATGTCCAAAACGTAAGTGCATACGTGTTACACCACCAGATTTTTTAGAATCATATGATGAATATGCTTGTCCGTATAAATCTGTGTTTTCACCAATGATTTTAATTGTATTTTTAGATGCACCTACAGTACCATCACTACCAAATCCAAAGAATAATAACTCTGTAGTAGTTTTTGGTTGCACATCAATTTCAACATGTGGTAATGAACTGAAATTAACATCATCAACAATACCGATTGTAAATCCATCTTTTTGTGCTCCTGCTAAGTTTTCATATACAGCTAAAATTTGACCAGGAGTTGTGTCTTTTGATGATAATCCGTAACGACCACCAATTACAACTGGTGCGTCTTCTTTACCATAGAACACTCCTTTAACGTCTAAGTATAAAGGTTCTCCTACTGATCCTGATTCTTTTGTTCTATCTAATACTGCAACTCTTTTTACAGATTTAGGTACTGCTTTCATGAAGTAATCAACAGAGAAAGGACGATATAAATGCACTGTTAATAAACCAACTTTTTTACCTTTAGCAACTAAATAATCAACAGTTTCTTCAATCGCTTCAGTTACACTACCCATAGCGATAATAACGTCAGTAGCATCTTCAGCTCCATAGTAAACAAATGGTGCATAGTTACGACCAGTAATTTTACTTATTGCAGCTAAATATTCAGCAGCAATATCAGGTACTTTTGCATAATATTTATCTTGAATCTCACGTGCTTGCATATACACATCATCATTTTGTGCTGCTCCTCTAGTAACAGGATTTTGTGAGTTTAATGCTCTTTTTCTAAATGCTCTAACAGCATCTTTATCAAGTAATTTATCTAAATCAGCATAATCCATAACTTCAACTTTATTTACCTCATGAGAAGTTCTAAAACCATCAAAGAAATGTATGAATGGAATACTTGATTTAATTGCAGCTAAATGTGCAACTCCACCTAAATCCATTGCTTCTTGTACAGAACCACTAGCTAAAATTGCAAATCCAGTAGGTCTTGCAGCCATAACATCTTGATGATCCCCAAAAATACTTAATGCTTGAACAGCAATACTTCTTGCCGCTACATGAATAACACCAGGTAATAATTCCCCAGCGATTTTATACATGTTCGGTAATTTCAACAATAAACCTTGAGATGCAGTGTATGTAGTAGTTAACGCTCCTGATTGTAAACTACCATGTACAGTACCAGCAGCTCCCGCTTCTGATTGCATTTCAATTACTTTAACTGGCATACCAAATAAGTTTTTCTTACCTTGAGATGCCCATAAATCAGTGTATTCTGCCATCGGTGAAGATGGTGTGATTGGATAAATTCCCGCAACTTCTGTAAACGCATATGATACGTGTGCAGCAGCTTGGTTACCATCCATCGATTGGAATACTTTTTTTGTTGCCATGCAACTACCTCCAATTCAAAAATTCTTTATATTTTTTTAAGCTAATTCGTACAGTTTAGATTATAAAACATTTTTAGTTATATATCAATATATATGGGTTGTTTTTTTATAGAAAGAAAACACTTACATTTAAGAGGAATTTTATACTTACAAAATAAAAATCCTCATGCACATTCATGCATGGGGATTATATATAATTTACTGAATACTATTTAGAAATTTCTCGGCTTTATCTAAATATAAATTTGCTACAAACATAAAGTCTACACCTAAGTCTACACTTAATCCAATAAACTCTTTATATAAGGCAACATTATGCCACTGAAGACACTGAAATGCTCTGAAGAAATAGAGACGATTAAATTCGCTAATTTCTGGGATTCTTTTTAAATATACTGGCAAAAGTGATAACGCATGATTAAAGTCATTATTTCCAAAACATGCAATATCATAAAATGGGTCATTGTTTCCAGTAAATTCCCAATCCATTAATTTTAAGTCCTTATCCGTTACTACAAAATTTGATATTTGCGAATCCCCATGTGTTAAAACAAGTCTATCTTTATTCATATAGGTAGGTACTAGATCAAAAAATCTTTGTTTTAACACTAGATATCTTTCACTATGTGTAAAATCATATTCCTTTACATGATTCTCATAAAGCTTTAATCTTCCTAAAGGATTATAATCATAATTACTTTTCAATCCTGATTCATGAATTTTATGAAGAACTTTAGCAGCATCTTCTAAATATTCCATAGGATTCAATTCACTAAGTGGCTGTCCTTCAATATATTCAGCAATTTTATATCCAGAATCAATATCAAGATATACTGTTTTATTATTTAAGTCTAATTCTTCTACGAGTTCTATATGATGTTTTTCAACAACCCGGTTTACAAACTTTTCTGCTTTTTTACCAGGTATTCTAAAGGTATACAACTTGTTTTTGATAGAAATAACATATGTATAATTACTCATTCCACCCATTAATCTTTTTTGTACTACAATATCTTTACTTTCTACATTAAATACATTCATACATACTTCTGTAATTAATTGTTCATTCGTCATTTTTTTCCTCCTATAATGTGAAGATATCTGAAGGGATATCTTGACTGGCTACGATAATATTATAATCTTCAATGTTTAATCCGTATTCTTTGAAAACTTCAGCATAAGTTTCTATTGCAAGTTCTGGTGTATTACATTCACGACTTCTGTGAGCTAGGATAATCTGTTTTGTTTTATCCCCAACTAATTGTGTCATATTGTATGCACTATCAGTATTTGACATATGACCCTTTACTGAATCGATACGTTGTTTTAGGTAAAAAGGTCTATTACTTGTGAATAAAAGTGTGACATCGTAGTTTGATTCAAATATGTAGAATTCAGCATTTTGTAATAACTCATGATCACGATTAGGTAGATATCCAACATCGGTGAGATATACTACTTTCTTTCCGTTGTGATATAAAATATATCCTACCGCATCTTTCGCATCATGACTGACACTTATTGGAAGAACCTCGATGTCATTAATTTTGAACTTCTCATAGGGTGTAATCAATTCTATTTGATTATGATTCAGATTATCTTTTGTTTTGAAATAAAGACCATTAAAGGTATCTTCTGTGAGATATGTTTTAGCGGTTGTTTTTTTCATGGTCACGTCAACACCTTTGATATGATCTCCGTGTTCGTGTGTGACCAAAATTCCATTCAAACCATCTAGGTTTTGATCGCGTTCTTTAAGTCTTTGAACGATTTGTCTGTGAGTAATTCCACAATCTAATAATAACTTCGTTTTTTCTGTTTCTATGAAGGTAACGTTTCCACCGCTACCACTTGCTAAAACTGTAATTTTCATAAAGTCACCTCAACAAAATAATTATACATTATTTACCATTTTTTTCAATAAAATTGATGTATTATATATTGGTAATTATGTAAGTTAGTGTAAAACACATTATTATAGAAAATTAATATTGTTTTATTTTTGCATTAATGATATTATATATATTGCGTAAATAATAAGGAGTGATACATTATGAATAAA
>JBFFKS010000149.1:0-4476 GCA_041555275.1 Xianfuyuplasma sp.
AATTTTTAATAATTTTACTATTTTCTAATAATTCTTTGAATATTAGTCCATTTTCAAATGAATTCATTGATAATGGTTGAATAGAGTCATATGCTTTTTCTCTAGACAATCCTTTTTCGATTAGTTTTGTCAGAATTCGTTGTGAGAAAATTACTCCGTTTGTAATAAAGATGTTTTGTAACATCCTATCTTCGAATACAGTAAGATTTTCTAGTACTTTTGAATATCTGTTTAACATATAATCTAAAAGCATCACAGCATCAGGAATTACGATTCTCTCAACAGCTGAATGTGATATATCTCTTTCGTGCCATAACGGGATGTTTTCGTATGAAGCTAACATATATCCTCGTAATACTCTTGAACACCCTGAAATATTCTCACTACTTATTGGATTCCTTTTATGGGGCATTGCACTTGATCCTTTTTGCCCTTTTCTAAAAAATTCTTCTACTTCTCTAACTTCTGTTCTTTGAAGATGTCGTATTTCAACGGCAATTTTCTCCATTGAACTACCGATAAGTGCTAGTTCTGCCATGTAGTTAGCGTGACGATCTCTTTGCAGTGTTTGTGTTGAAATATTTGCAGAGCCAATTCCAAGCTTATCACAAACATAATCTTGAACTTCAGGTGGTGTGTTGGCAAAATTTCCTACAGCCCCGCTGATTTTACCCATTTCAACTTCTTTTCTTACTGCTTTAAATCTTTTTAGATGACGATTAAATTCATCATACCACAAAGCCCATTTTAGTCCAAATGAAGTGATATCAGCATGTACTCCGTGTGTTCTTCCAATACAAGGTGTATTTTTATATTTTAGTGCGTTCTTTTTTAATACTTTGTGAAACATTAGTAAATCTTCCAAAAGGATGTCATTTGCTTGTTTTAAAATATACCCATTAGCTGTGTCGACCACATCAGTACTAGTTAAACCATAGTGTACCCACTTTTTTTCTTCTCCAAGTGATTCACTAACATTTCTAGTAAAAGCAACGATATCATGTCTTGTTTCTTGTTCTATTTCTTTTATTCTTTCTACGCTAAATTTAGCGTTTTCCCTTACTTTAATTACATCTTCTATTGGGATTACTCCTAAATTACTCCATGCTTCTAGTGTGTGAATCTCCATTAATAAATATGCATTAAATTTAGCTTCGTCTGTAAAAATCTTCTGAACTTCTTCTCGTCTATATCTTTCAATCATTAATTCATAACCCCTTTGAAACATTCTAGAGTATTTATGATTACTGAAGTAATTGTCATCGGTCCTACTCCGCCAGGAACTGGAGTAATATAGCTAGCTTTATCTTTTACATTTTCAAAATCAACGTCCCCGCATAGTTTTCCATCTACTCTGTTTACTCCAACATCAATAACTACTGCACCTTCTTTTACCATGTCGGCTGTTACAGTATTTGGTCTTCCTACTGCAGCAACAATTATATCTGCTCTTAAACATTTTTCCTTTAAGTTTTGGGTTCTACTATGAGCGATTGTTACGGTTGCGTGTTCTTTCATTAACAGCATAGCTATGGGTTTCCCCACAATATTACTACGTCCAATAATGATTGCGTCTTTTCCTTTTAGTTCAATATTTTTACTATGGATCATTGTCATAATCCCTTTTGGTGTTGCAGGTAAAATTGCTTTTCTACCTAGATGCATATATCCAACATTTAGTGGATGAAATCCATCAACATCTTTAGAAATATCGATAGCATCAATCACTTTGTTTTCATCGATATGTTTTGGAATTGGTAATTGCACAAGTATCCCATGGACATCTGGATCATCGTTTAATTCTTTTACAATACTTAATAATTCTTCTTCAGTAATGTTATCTTCTTTTCTGATAATTGTACTTTTCATCCCAGCTTTTGTACAAGCTCTATGTTTTCCTTTTACATAACTTTGGCTTGCAGGATCTTCGCCAACTAATACAACAACAAGATGGGGAACGGCCCCAGTACTTGCTTTTAATTCCTCAACTTCTATTCTAACTTCTTCTCTAACTTGTTTTGATAATTCTTTACCACTAATGATTTCGCCCATTCTTATTCATCTCCTTTTAACAAATATGAATCTACTATTTCCCCGTAAAATATAACATGAAAATTATTCTTTGAATAGTATTTATTTAAAATTTCTTGTTTTAAATTATTTGGTTCCATAGCTTGTTTATAAATTACCTTACACTCGTAATTTAAATCACAATCAGCTAATATTGGCGTATTTACTTTTCTTCCTGGTAGTAATTCTAAATTACATTCTTCGATTTTATCAAAATCTCTTCCTGATTTTGATCCACAAAATGCCAGTTCCTTTTTCATGTTTTTTGATAAAGGTACATTTATAGTAAACTCATCTGTATTTTTTAACATTTCATAGGTGTCTCTTGTATATCTCACATATGCAACAAATACTGGTGTATTCCATACATAATTAATTCCACCCCAAGCAATTGTCATTGTATTTACTTTCCCATTTACTTTTGTTGTGATAAAAGCTCCTTTTTCTAACTGCTCTAGCATTTCGGTAGATACTTCATTATATCTAATATCTTGATAGTTCATTATATCGCCTCCATATTTATTATAACACTATCTATTTTTAAATGATATTTAAGAAAAAAGATAATCAAATTAATGATTATCTTCTCTTTATAAAGCCATTTCCTATAAATATAGTTTTGTATACTTCTCTTTTAAATACTTCACAAAGTACTTCGGATCAAAAGGTTCTCCTGTTACTTCAAGTAACAATTGTTTAGGTGTTTTACTAGAACCATATTGATGAATTTTTTCTTTTAACCAGTTGTTTATTTCTTTTATATTGTTTTCTTTTACCAATTTGTCGATATCCAATTCTTTCATCATTGTGTAATAGAACTGGGCAGCATAAGCACTTCCAAGTGCATATGTAGGAAAATAGCCCATTAACCCGGCACTCCAGTGAACATCTTGCAATACTCCTTCTGCGTCATCTTTTGGCTTAATTCCGAGATATTCCACCATTTTTTCATTCCATATTCTTGGTAGATCTTTTACTTCTACTTCACCACTAAAAATCATTCTTTCAATTTCATATCTAACCATTATATGCAATGAATATGTTAATTCATCAGCTTCAACTCTAATCATAGATGCACTTACTTTATTTGTGGCTTTATGGAAATCATCTAGTGATATATCTTGAACTTCTTTTGGGAATAATTCTCTAAATTTAGGATAATGTGCTTCCCAGAAAGGTTTTGATCTACCGATAATATTTTCGTAGAACCTTGATTGTGATTCGTGGATACCCATTGAAGCACCACCACTATGTAATGTATCATTCCATTTTTGATCTATTTGCTGCTCATATGTTGCATGTCCAAGTTCGTGAATTGACGCAAATACTGAACTAAAAACATAGTTTTCCAAATATCTAGTTGTAAATCTTACATCACCTGGATGTGTGTTCCAAGTAAAAGGGTGAACACTTTCTTTCATTAGTCCAGATTCACGATCAAAAGCCATAATATCGGTAATATATTCACTAAATTCCTTTTGTTTTTTTGCATCAAAGAAATCTTCAGTAAAGTCTATATTTAGTGGTTTCCCTTCTTTCAATACCTGTTTTACAAAAGGAACTAAATCTGTTTTTAGAGTATTAAAGAATTTATCATACTCATCCATATTCATTCCTTCTTCAAACTCGTCAAGTTTGATATTGTAAGGATGATCGTCAATCTCGTAGTAGTCCACAAACTTTTTATTGAATTCAACTATTTTCTCAAGATTCCCTTGGAATTTTTTCCAATCGTTTTCCTCTTTTGCTTCTTCCCATACACGTTGAGACAAAGCTAATAATTTTTGATATTCAACAAACTCCTCTTTTGGTATTTTTACTATTTTATCTAGTCCCTTTTTGGCTCTTTTTATTTCCAGTTGAGTTGTTTCATCTAATTCTTCTAATCTTTCAAATAAGCCGTTTACCACATCTTGAAACTCTTGAGAAGTACCAAGGTTAAATAGTTCTCCTCCGATAACACTTGTTAATTCAGCTCTTCTTTGAAATGCACCTTTTGGTGCTTCAGTTTGGCTATCCCACCCTACAACGTTTAGTACATATCTGTACGCAGCTTGTTTATAGGTAAGTTCTCTGAATTTTTTCATTAAATCCATTTTTTCACTCCCTTTTTTATTTCTTCTTTTTCATTATCTCATATTTTATACAAAGAGAAAAGCGTAATAATTTTAAATTACTACGCTTTCCACAAGGGTTTCTACATTTTATTACTGTCTGCTTTTTATACGATCTAGGCTATCTTCAGCCTCTTTTTATTTATTGTAGATTTTATGTTTGCAGCACATTTTATCGAACAAAGCTTTTTGTTCTTCTTTGATTGTTTGATGTTTGTCCAAAACATCTATATTTAAGTCTATATAAAACATATTTGTTCCTCCTATAATTGACTGAGGTAGTTTCATTAGT
>JBFFKS010000150.1:0-4440 GCA_041555275.1 Xianfuyuplasma sp.
GCCGTTTTATAATTAAGAAAAAAACACAAAAAAACATTGTAACTTTGTTGATAATTAAATTTTATAATGATATAATAATTTTGGTTAAAAGCGCTTTCATTATCAATAGTGTTATAATTAGTTATGGAGGAAGAAAGTCCTAAATCATATTTTAGGATGTTTCGCACGTTTATATGAAACGAATAACAATAATAGCTGGGCATTATGGAAGTGGAAAAAGTGAAATCAGTACACATCTCGCCATCCATAAAAAACTTGATTATATTGTTGATCTCGATATTATTAATCCTTATTTCAGAAGCAGAGCACTTGGTGATCTTTTTGAAGAAAAAGGAATTACATTAGTTGAATCAACAATTAAAGGAATGTTAAACAGTGATATGCCTTATGTTTCAGGTGAAGGAGTAGTACCGTTTGTACAAACTGAGTTTACAGCAGTTTATGATTTAGGTGGTACTGAAAATGGTGGTAGAGTATTGATTCAGTTTCTACATCGAGCGAAATCGCTTGATGATATTGATTTTTTATACACCGTAAATGTCTTTAGATTAGAAACAGAAACAAGTGACTTAATTATTAAAGCAATCCATGATTTAGAAGGAGCAGCACAGTTGAAAGTAACTGGACTAATCAATAATTCTAACTTGATGGAATATACAACAGTAAATGAAATATTACAAGGTGAGAAAGTACTAAAAGAAGTAAGTGCCAAAACTGGATTACCAATTGTATACACTGTTGTCGAAGAAACAACAAATATTAAACATAATTTTGAAGGCGAAATTATTAATTTAAGTAGACTCGTCGCTAAAAAATGGCTATAGGAGGAATACAAATGGCAAAAGGTCGAATTATTATTGATGTGGACTCATGTAAAGGTTGCAGCTTATGTACACACTACTGTCCAGTTCATATTTTACAACTAGATGACACTCGCACGAACAAAAAAGGTTATACACCACTGATGGTAACTGATTTAGACAAATGTATTGCATGTGGATTTTGTGCAACAATGTGTCCAGACTCAGTAATTACTGTTGAACGTTTTATTAAGGAGGTTAACAATGGCTAAAGTACTTATGAAGGGTAACGAAGCAATGGCATTAGCTGCTATCAAAGCAGGATGTGAAGCTTTTTATGGTTATCCAATAACACCTCAAAATGAATTACCTGAATATATGAGTAAACATATGCACAAGCACGGACGTGTATTCGTGCAAAGTGAATCTGAAGTTGCTGCAATTAACATGGTCTATGGAGCAGCAGGAGCTGGAGCACGTGTAATGACGTCTTCAAGTAGTCCAGGTATTGCCTTAAAACAAGAAGGAATATCATATATGGCAGGTGCAGAATTACCTGCAGTAATTATAAATGTAATGCGTGGGGGACCAGGTCTTGGAGGAATCCAACCAAGCCAAGCAGATTATAAGCAAATTACCAGAGGTGGAGGAAATGGAGACTACTATTTATATAGTTTAGCTCCTGAATCACTTCAAGAAGCTGTAGATTTAATAAAAGAATCATTTGATATCGCTGATTATTTCCGTAATCCTGTTATGATAGCAGTTGACGGTTTAATCGGGCAAATGATGGAACCAGTTGATTTTGAAAATGAAGTGCCTAAGTGGGATTTAGAACCTAAAACATGGGCAGCTGATGGTAATAGAAAAAATAGAGAAAAAAATATTATTAACAGTTTATTTTTAGATCCTCAAGTATTAGAAGATCATAACCTTAAACTGAAAAAGAAATATGATGAGATGAAACAAAATCATCAACGATATGAAATGATTAATATGGAAAACGCTGATATCGCTATCGTGGCTTTTGGTTCGACTTCTCGTATCGCAAGAACAAGTATTGAATTACTAAAAGAACAAGGTGTAAATTGTGGTATCATACGTCCAATTACCATTTACCCATTCCCTCGTAAAGCATTTGAGGAATTACCAAAAACTGTAAAAGAATTACTTGTTGTGGAAATGAGTTTAGGGCAAATGGTTGACGATGTAAGAATTGTTAACGAAGGAAAACTTCCTATTCACTTCTATGGTAGATGTGGTGGAATCGTACCTGAGGCAGAAGAAATCGCAAACAAAGTATTAGAGATTGTAGGTGGGAAATAAAATGCCAAATACTAAAACAGTATATAAAAGATCAGAAGGATTAGCAAAAGTTCCTACTAGTTATTGTCCAGGTTGTACACATGGAATTATTCATAAACTAGTTGCCGAAAGTTTGGTAGAACTAGATGTATTAGATCGTGCAATTGGTATTAGTAGTGTAGGATGTAGTGCATTAAATTATGATTTCTTTAGTTGTGATATGCAACAAGCAGCACACGGACGTGCGCCAGCTGTTGCAACTGGTATAAAAAGAGTTCGACCAAATGCAATCATCTTTACATATCAAGGTGATGGGGATTTAGCAAGTATTGGAATTGCTGAAGCAATCCATGCAGCTCACCGTGGTGAAAACATTACAATTGTATTTGTAAATAACGCAATTTACGGAATGACAGGTGGACAAATGGCACCTACTACTTTACTTGGACAAAAAACAACAACAAGTCCTGATGGTAGAGATGCTTCAATGGGCTTACCACTAAGAATAAGTGAAATGATGGCAACCATTCCTGGTGCTACGTTTATTCAACGTGTAAGTGTTCATAATCCACAACATGTAAATAGAGCGAAAAAAGCACTTAAAAAAGCATTTCAAATTCAGAAAGATAATAAAGGTTTCTCTTTAATCGAATTTATATCTACGTGCCCAGTAAACTGGGGTATGACTCCAAAAGACGCAGTTGATTGGGCAGTCGATAATATGATTCCTTATTACCCTCTAGGTGTATTTAAAGATAAGACAGCGGAGGAAATCAAAAATGATTAATGAAAAAGTAATTATTGCTGGATTCGGAGGACAAGGTGTCATGTTAATGGGACAAATCCTTAGTTTCTGTGCAACAGAGAAAAATATTAATACACTATGGTTTCCATCATACGGACCTGAAACAAGAGGTGGAACTGCGAACTGTTCGGTAACGATTAGCGAAGCTTATGTAAACAGTCCAGTTATCAGTACTCCTGATTCAGTTATTATTATGAATAAGCCATCGTTAAATAAATTTCAACCAAAACTAAAAAAAGATGGAAATCTTCTTATGAACACCTCTTTAGTAAAAGGTGTTGAAGTAAGAGAAGACGTAAACGTTTATGGGATTGACGCCAATGATTTAGCGTTGAAACTTGGGAATTTACGTGTCGCTAATATGATTATGCTAGGAGCATATTTAGAAGTAACAGGAATATTTAGTGATGATGACATAATAAACACCTTAAAGCAAAAATTTACTGGGGAAAAAGCGAAACTCATTGACATTAATAAAAAGGCTTTAGAAATTGGAAGAAGAGCTATAAGTAAGTAAGGAGATGATTTAAAATGTTCAGGAACTTTGCGCAAGTAATTGATTCAGCGAGAAAATTAGAAACAAAAGATTTAATCGTTGCCAATCCTGAGGATACATCAATCTTAATCGCAATAAATGATGCTTTTCAAATGGGACTAATCCGTCCTGTTTTGGTAGGAGATATGAAAAAAATCCTTGATTTACTAATGGAACTTGGTATTAGTAAAACAGGATATGAAATTTATAATGCTATCGATAAAGAAGATGCAGCATTAATGAGTGTGAAACTTGTATCTAAACAAGAAAACTCAATACTTATGAAAGGTTCAATTCCTTCAAGTGTATTATTGGATGAAATCATTGATAAAAATCACGGCTTGAATCAAGGAGCTTTCCTAACACACATAGGTGTATTAGATATTCCAAATTATCACAAATTGTTATTCATCAGTGATGCAGTTTTTAATATTTTACCGACAGAACAAGAAAAAATAGAAATTGTTAAAACTACATATAAATTTGTTCATAGTTTAGGAATTCATAAACCAAAAATAGCACTAGTTAGCGCTGTTGAAATTGTTAGTGATGAAATTCAATCAACTGTTGAAGCGAGAAATATCGTCGAAAAACTACGTGACAATAATGATTACTACATTGGTGGACCATTTGCAATTGACATCGCAGTAAGTCATGAGGCAGCAGAAACAAAAGGGATTAACCATGTTGTTGCTGGAGACGCAGATGTTTTAGTGTTTCCAAATATTGAAGCTGCCAACACTTTTTATAAATCAACCACATTCTTTGCAAACTCGACTCCAGCAGGTCTTATATTAGGCGCATCAAATCCTGTTGTATTAACTAGTCGTAGTGATTCCTACAAATCAAAACTTTATTCGATTGCTCTCGCAGTAGTCAGTACCGATATATCATGAAGATTCTAGTAATTAATCCTGGTAGTACATCAACCAAAATTGCTCTATTCGAAGACTTAAATATTTTGTATAAAGAAACGGTAAAACATAATACAAAAA
>JBFFKS010000151.1:0-4412 GCA_041555275.1 Xianfuyuplasma sp.
ACATCTGCCAAATATTCATTAAATTTGTCTGATTGCATTCGAACACCATGATCTTTAATGATGTTACTTGGTGCATGATCACTAAATCCAAGCACTTCGAAACCTTGTTTTATTGCTTCTAGTGTGTAGTCTTCTGCATTTCCACCAGCATGTCCGCATAAATAATGGTGAGTATGATAGTTTGTTTTCATTAATTAATGCGGTAGTGACAACCGATACTCTCTTTCCTATCTATAGCTGAATTAATGATAATCAGTGCGGTCTGTACCATATTTAAGGCTTCATAGTAATGTTTTGAGTTGTTTGGAGACTTTAATAAGTCTCGTTCCATTTGTTGTACTTGTTCTTTTGCGATTAGTAATCCTTTTTCAGTACGTACAATTCCGACGTATTCATCCATCAACATTCCTAATTTGCGTTTCATAGGGATGTAATTATAGTTATATCTTTCGTATTTGACTCCATTTATGTTGAAAATGGGTTCTTTGAGTGTTTTATTATTTATTTCAGTTGCAATTCTATTACCGAAGACAATACATTCAAGTAAGGAGTTAGAAGCGAGTCTGTTTGCTCCATGAACACCATTTGATGCACATTCTCCATTCGCATATAAGTTATTCATTGATGTTTTACCATGAATATCTACTTTTATACCACCAACATTAAAGTGTTGTACAGGTGACACTGGAATTAACTGTGTTGCCATATCGTACCCCTGTTTTAGTAAGTGGGCATATATTGTTGGGAAGCGTTTTTTAAGGAATTGTGCTTCCATATGGCGACAATCTAGGTAAACATGATCTGTCCACGTATCGTACATTTCACGGTAAATTGCTTGTGACACTTTATCACGGGGAGCTAATTCAAGACGTTCATCGTATTTATGCATGAAACGTTCTCCCTCAGAGTTTCTTAATAGTGCCCCTTCACCTCGAACGGCTTCACTAATTAGAAATTTTTGACGATGTTTATCAACTTCATTGTGAAATGCTGTTGGATGGAACTGTACAAACTCCATTTTTTCAATAACAACATTGGCACGATAGGCTAAACCGATACCATCAGCAGTTGCACTTGTTGAATTTGTTGTACTACCGTATATATTTCCAATTCCACCGGTTGCTAGAACTGTTGTATTCGCTAATATGTGAAACATTCCTTTGTTTTCTTTTAAACAAGTGATACCTTTACAGTTATTATCCTCAAAGATTAACTCGACTGCCATAGTATTCTCATGGATATGGATATTTTGTCGTTTAAAACACTCTTTACGAAGTGCCAACATTATGTCCTTCCCGGTAGAATCTCCTCCTGAGTGGAGAATACGGCGTGTTGAATGACCTCCTTCTTTTGTTAAAAGGATTTTCCCATTTTCATCACGATCAAATTCAACTTTAAATTCCATTAATTTTAAGATATTCTTTTTCGCTTCATTTACCAAAACATTAACTGCTTCTTCATTGTTTAAAAAACTACCTGCTTTTAAGGTATCTTTTATATGTGCTTCAAGGTTTTTCGGTTCTATATCTAGTTCTCCTGCGATTCCACCTTGTGCTAAACGGCTGTTTGTATCATGTAACTCTTCTTTTACAATAATATCGACTCTACGTTTAGAATCGATATTTAATGCCGTATAAAGACCAGCAAGGCCTGCTCCGATGATAACAGTATCTGTTGTTATCTTATTCATATGTCTCACCTAACTTAGTTTTAACATTTTATCTAGTGCTTTGAATGCTTTTGCTCTTATTTCTTCAGGTACTTCAATTTCATTCTTTTCGTCACGAATGGTTGTATAAACATCTTCTAGTTGTGTTAACTTCATATCATAACATCGTAAATCTGGTGATAGGATATAGAATTTTTTGTCTGGACTGTGTTTTCGCATAGTATGAAGTATTCCGTCTTCTGTACCAACGATAAACTCCTTATAATCGCTTTCAATCGTGTAATTTAATAATCCTTTAGTGCTTCCTATGTAATCAGCTAGTCTTACTACTTCAGGTTTTGCCTCAGGATGTACAATAAACTGTGCATTTGGGTGTTTTTCTCTCATATGGTAAACGTGTTCAGGTGTTAAATCATTATGGACACAGCAAAATCCTGGCCATACTTCCATATCAAGATCATATTTATCTCTCATATACATACCAAGGTTTTTATCCGGTAAATATAGAAGTTTTTGTCCTTTATATGCAGAAACAATCTTTTCTGCGTTTGAGCTTGTAACACATACATCACTTAAAGCCTTAATTTTAGCGCTTGAATTAACATATGCAACAACAACTCTCTCAGGATGGTTTTTACGATAACCTTCCAATCTCATTTCGGTAACCATATCTGCCATTGGGCAACCAGCTTCCAATACAGGGAGTAACACTTTCTTCTGTGGACTAAGTATTTTAGCTGTTTCAGCCATAAAATGAACTCCAGCAAAAACGATAATATCAGCATCTGTTTCTGCGGCTATTTGACTTAGGTATAAACTATCTCCAGTATAATCAGCTACATCTTGAATATCTCCATCTTGATAATAATGAGCTAACAATACAGCATTTTTCTCTTCTTTTAGGCGTTTAATCTCTTTTATCATTGTAATTTTATTCATTAAGAATCACCTCATATGTATTGTATCACTAAGTTCTGATTCTTGCAATTCTAATGGCCGAAAAAGAGTCATATCATTGTTAAATAGAAACAGGTGATAACGATGGAAATAAAAAGACCTCTTGCTTACCGAGCAAGACCTAAAAAATTAGAAGAAATTGTAGGGCAAGAACACATTTTAGGAAAAAATGGAGTAATCAAGCGAATGATTGAAAACAAAAAACTATTTAGTATGATACTTTATGGTCCTCCAGGTGTGGGAAAAACAACCATTGCCGAAGCAATTGGTAATATTTTTGGATTGAGAACATATAAATTCAATGCGAGTAATGATAAAAAAGCTCATTTAAGCGAAATAATCAAAGTTAGCATAAACTATGGAGCATTACTTATTGTTGATGAAATTCATCGAATGAATAAAGATATACAGGATTATTTACTACCACACGTTGAAGAAGGTAATGTTTTAATGATTGGTTTAACAACAGTAAGCCTAAACTTATGCTATGGTAATTTAAAAGACGAGATTAATTTCTCGTCTTTTCTTTATCAAACTATATGATAAGCAGCTAATGTAATTAAATACATTACTGCTATCGATAAAAGTATGATATATAACTTACCTAGCGTTTTGTATTTTTTTGTACCTAAATCTACAAATATAGATTTTTCATTTCTAATCTTGTCAAGAATGATATCAGCTTCTTTTTTATCATTAGTTTCAACAAAGACGTTTAATGGAGACTTTGCAGCAGACATCTTAATTGTTACCTCTGGATACTTCTCGTTTAATTCTGAAATCTCTTCAGAGCAATCTTCCAGACCATAGTAAATCCTTCGACCAAATGCCCTTTTTGCATTTTTGAAGCGTATCTTGTACTGACTATATCCTAGCAACACTATCATAAATATTACTGAAAATGACACGAAATAGATATATGATCCATTAAAACCATAGTTAACTAGGTAGTATGTGGTATATATAAGAGAAAACAGTGTAACCAAGCAACCAGATAACTTACTAAGTAATCTATCCTGTGCAATATTATTATTGTGTATTATTGCCTCTATTCTTTTTGGTAAGTTAGCGAGGCACAAGAAAGAAAGAACAAATAAAAGCATATCTAATGGTGAATCAAATAATAACGACATATTATAACCCCTTTTCATTAATATTATACTACAAATATGATATAATTGAATAGGTGATAATATGAAATTTCAGAAACCACTAGCTTACAGAGCTAGACCAAAGAAATTAGAAGAAATTGTAGGGCAAGAGCACATTATCGGACCAAACGGGGTTATTAAACGCATGCTAGACAATGAAAGAATGTTTAGTCTTATTTTATATGGCCCACCTGGAGTTGGAAAAACAACAATTGCTGAAGCTATTGCAGAGCAATGTGGATTAAGTACTTACAAATTTAATGCTTCTACTGATACAAAAGCAAGTTTAAGAGAAATAGTAAATGCATCTAAAAACTACGGAGCCTTCGTTATCATTGACGAGATTCATAGAATGAAGAAAGATGTTCAAGATTACTTATTACCAGTTATGGAGGAGTCTACCGTATTTTTCGCGGGGCTAACAACAAATAATCCATATCATAGTGTAAATCCTGCAATCCGTTCAAGAACCCATGTATTAAAACTTACAGGAATTCATCAAAAAGACATTATTAAACGAATGAAACAAGTTGAAATCGAGTTTAATTCAGAATTGTTGAGTACACTAGATGAAGATGTATACCAATATATCGCACTATCGTCCAATAACGAAATCCGTGCTGCTTTAAATAGTC
>JBFFKS010000152.1:0-4403 GCA_041555275.1 Xianfuyuplasma sp.
AGGTCTTGTAAAAGATAGGGATGAAATGAGGAAACTAACACTCGAACAACAAAAAGACCTTCAAATAAAATCAGCAGAAAGAATTGCAAGTATGGGTAATGTGATATTAGATACACATCAATATCACTGCTTCGATGATTCACAACATGGATTCACAATCGAAGAAAGACTAGAAGAAGTAAAAAGAAGAACACCTATGTTAGAAAAAGTTCAATCATATGTTCCCGTTTTAGTCGGTGAATGGTCACTAGGGCTAAGAGGAAATGAATCAATTAATGCAAATTACGAAGAGAACTTAAAGAGGTTTGCAAGTGCGCAACTAGAATCATTTAAAAACCTTACAGGACACACATTTTGGGCATATAAAATAACAGAATACGATAGTGGTTGGAATTTTAGAGCACTTGTGGAAAGAGGGATTCTTAATCCAAAGGAGTTTTCTAAATGAAAAAATTATTAGTATTTATACTATCAATATCCTTTATCTTTACCTTAACAGCTTGTGTTGATAATACACCACAAGAAGTTAATTGTGATATTGATCCTAATCACGAAGACTGTATTGTTGATGAGGTTGATTGTGAAATCACACCAACAGATCCAAGTTGTACAGAAGATCCAGTTACATTATGTGATCAAGAAGATTTAACTTGTGTTGAAGAAGTTGAAGAAATTTTATCAGGATTAACATTACGAGAAAAAGCGGCACAAATGGTTCAAGCAGAAAGAGCGAATATCACTGTTGCACAAGTAATGGAACACGGTATTGGTTCTATCCTTAGTGGAGGAGGATCACATCCAAATGGATATGACTCAACCATAGATGAATGGTACTTAATGTACAATAACTATCAAACTGCTGCACTTGCTTCAAGTAGTGGAATTCCATTAATATATGGAATCGATAGCGTACATGGTAATAATAATTTATACAAAGCAACAATCTTTCCCCATAATATTGGGTTAGGAGCAGCGAATGATTCAGATTTGATGTACCGCATTGGTGCGGCAACAGCAAAAGAAACACTTGCTTTAGGAATAACTTGGACTTTTGCACCTGCATTAAGTGTTGTACAAGACATTCGATGGGGTCGAACGTATGAAGGATATAGTGAGAACACAATTATCCAAGATAATCTATCATACGCAATGATCACTGGTCTTCAAGATAACGGTGTAAGCGCTTCGGCGAAACACTATCTAGGAGATGGTGGAACAAGTGGTGGACAAGACCAAGGAAATGTAATCTTGAGTGAATCAGAAATTAGAAGAATTCACTTACAACCATACTACGAAGCAATTCGTGCAAAGACGGATACTATAATGATTTCATATAGTTCAATCAATGGCATTAAAATGCATGGTAGTGAATACTGGATTACAGAAGTGCTTAAAGAAGAATTAGGATTTAAAGGATTTATTATAAGTGATTATGAGGCAATTCATCAATTACCTGGGTCATTTAGACAACAGGTTACAGCAAGTATTAACGCTGGAATAGATATGTTAATGGAACCAATCCGCTGGGAAGATACGATTGATGCAATCGTTGATGCAACACTAGATGGTGACATTGAAATTGAACGTGTAAATGATGCTGTTAGAAGAATCCTCCAAATCAAGTACAAACGAGGTTTACTAGAAGATCCATTTAACCGTTATGATGAAGATGTAGTATACAACGAAGAGCACGAACTTCTAGCAAGAGAAGCAGTAAGAAAATCTTTGGTTTTACTTAAAAATAGTGGATTATCATTACCACTTGATAAAGATGAAAAGATTTATATTACAGGTCCAGGAAGTAATAATGTCGGCTTACAATGTGGTGGGTGGACAAGATTCTGGCAGGGTGTCGCAGATGCTGATATGAGTGTTGGAACAAGTATTTATGAAGGTATCGAAGATGTTCTTGTATCGATGGGTGGAACAATAGTTGGTTCTATTAGTGAAGCTGACACAGTGATTGTTGTACTTGCCGAAACACCTTATGCAGAATTTAATGGTGATTCTACAGTATTAACATTAACCGAAGGTAAATCACACCCAGCGAATACAGCAGCACTAGCTGAAGCGTTAACTGCACACAATCAAGGCAAAAATGTAGTTGGAATACTCATTTCAGGAAGACCGTTATTATTTGAAAATTATTTAGACAGATTTGATAGTTTCATTGCAGCATGGTTACCTGGAACAGAGGGTGGAAGTGGAATAAGTGATGTGTTATTTGGTGATTATAACTTTACAGGGGTATTATCATTTACATGGCCACAAAACAGTTCACAGTTTGGGTACAATTCAAATGATCCAGATTATGATGAAACAAGTGTGTTATTTCCATTTGGTTATGGATTAACATATTCTGAGTAAAGGGCTTTCAATTTTACCAACATATTTGGTAAAATTAAAACATACAATAAATAGGAGGAAATTATGAAAAAATTATTTTTATTAGTATCAGTGCTAGTTTTAGCCGTAGCACTAACAGGTTGTAAAAAAGAATCATGGGAAGGAATCGATTCTGAAATTTCAGGAGAGATTGATATCATGCTATGGAGTGGTAGTGGGACATTCTACGAAGATATGGGAAGTATGGATTTAGATGTAGAAGATCTAGTTGCTCAAAACGATGCAGCAGTTTACTACATCATTAAAGAATTCAACAAAATCTATCCAAACGTAAAAGTTAATCTTTTGGCACACACTGGTGGACCAGAAGACGGTGGTAGAATTTGGTCTCAAGCATTAAAAGATTATGAAACAGATTATACGAGACACCCAGGAATTTGGGCTACAACTGATTTAGCTGGAGATATCTCAAAAGGTATCGTAGCTGATTTATCTCAGTTCTCTGATGACCCAGTTTACAAACTATTCAATCCATCTATCATGGATATGATGAACTATTATGGATTCCAAGGTGGACTTCCACAATACATCTTACCTTGGGGAATTTATGTAAATAAAGAGTTAGCAGAAGATAAAAACCTTGATGTTCCTAACTATGATTGGGATATAGATGAGTATACTGACTTTATTGGAAACAGTGAAGAAAGTGTTTATTATGGATCAATGGATACACCAATTCATATCATTGAAACAGGAGTTTCAACACTTCATAAACAATTATTTGAATACAGAAGTGGTGACGAATTTGTTGATTTAGAAAGTCAAGAAGTAAAAGATTTAATCGCATACCTAGAAGAATGGAATGAACATTCTGTATGGGGTGGAGCTCAAGAACAAACATTTATGGATGATCACTGGTGGTGGAGTTATAAATTCTTCATCGAAAACAAATTATTAACTTTAGAAGGAGATCCTTGGATGATGGGGGATTGTGCTACACCTTTAGATGCAGATCCAGACAAAGCTTGGTGGGGTAGTTGTAAATCACAAGATTGGGATATCTATCCACGTCCTTCAACTGATTATGCAGATAATACAGTAGGAATCGTATTAGATCCTATGGCTGTTTATAACTATTGTCTTGAAGATGGTAACTTAGAATGTACAGAAGAAGAAAACCTAAAAATTAAAGTTGCTTATACATTAGCATCATTCTGGACTGCAGATTCAAGAAGCTGGACTGCAAGAGCAGAAGGAGAATTTACAGACGTTGAAAACGGTGTAACTAGTTCAAGTTTGAACGATAGTTTCCCTGTTGTAACAGGAGACTTATTCGATGAACAAATGGAAATTTGGTATACACCTCTTAAACATCAAAGATTTAGAGATGAAAGCTTGATGCCTGGATTCCACGAAATCATTCGTATTTATGAATTAGGACAATTCTGGGACGTTTCTGATAAATCATTCCCTTACTTCCATACGGTAGAAGGTACAAGACGTGAAAACCTCTATGAATTCAAAAATTACTGGAACCCAGATATTAATGGTGGAGTAGAAAAAGGTGACGCAAACTTTACTGAAACTGTATTAGGTAAATTACCTGAATGGAACGAACTTACAAACGAAAGATTTGCAACTTCATTTGCAAACTTACGTAAAGGATTAAAAGATTATTACGGATACACAGACGCAGATTTTGAATAACAAATAATTAAATAGATAATCCCTGAGACAGTATTTGTCTCAGGGTAATCTGTTTTAATGTAATAAATTAAGGAGGAGATTTCATGATTAAAAGACGATTAATGAATTTAGGATTAATGGTTGTTTTAGTTACGTTAGTTGGACTCTTTATTTTCAATCCATTTCGTACTAGTGATTTAGAAGAATGGAAAACAGAAGCTACTTTTGATAGTTATATGTCAAGTTTAGGGGTATTACAAGGTACTTTAGAAGTGCCAAGAAACACCTATTATGATTATCTAGAACAAGTAACTCTTGATTATGATCTACCAACTACAGAAGCTGTCCTAACTGCAGGAGAGACGACGGAG
>JBFFKS010000153.1:0-4353 GCA_041555275.1 Xianfuyuplasma sp.
TCTCTATATTATATATTGTATCAAAAAAAGGCAAATTTCTATAATTTGCCTTTAAATAATTTTAGATATTCTGTATATCCCTTTTGTTCCATCTCTTCAAGAGGAATAAATTCTAAGCTAGCTGAATTAATACAATAGCGTAAATTTCCATTGGGTCCATCGTTAAACACATGTCCTAAATGAGAGTTCGCTTGTTTACTTCGAACTTCTTTTCTAATCATACCATGAGAAAAATCATGTTTCTCAATCACTTCTTCATCATTTAATGGTTTGATAAACGAAGGCCAACCACAATGTCCATCAAATTTATCAAGCGATGAGAATAGTACTTCCTTAGAAATGATATCGATATATATGCCATCTCTAAACTCGTCATTATATTCATTTTGAAACGGTCTTTCTGTTCCATTTTCTTGCGTAACTTTATATTGCAGTGGTGTTAGTTTCGCTATTTCATCTTTATATTTACTCATTTTTTCACCTCTTTTTAATAGTAGTAATTCTTTTAATCTCTTTTCAAAATCAGTACTAGATAAACTATATAATTTAACAACATACTCGACAAAAGGGACTGCATGAGAGTGGACATGAATTATCGCAATTAGATGTCCCAATGCACGATATAGTATTTTTAATTCTTTATCCTCTTCATTTCTAGCAATTTTGTGAATATGCAGTGCTAGTTTTCTTGCTGCCACAATTGGAATTTTAATTCTATCTGATTTTACTTGTTGATATATTTTAGCACTCTCTTCACTGATTTTTCTTTCAACTAGAAGTTGATCAAAAATCGTTACGGCAAATGTTAGATTTTCCTCTATACTTGAAGAGATTAATTCCTCTTTTAACAACTGAAAAATCGGAGACTTTATCAGTTGTTGGATTGTGATAGTCTTCATCATATCACCTCTCTTATATTATACTTTGAAACCATTGAAAATGATGCTAAAATGCAAAAAAGCCCAATGAAGGGCTTTTTATAATTTGTTTATTATTTTGTTTAATAGGTTTAAAGCATCAATTGGTGTAAGTTCATCGATATCAACGTCTTTTAAGATTTTTACGATTTCATTTTCTTCTTCTACAACTTCTTCTTCAAATTCATCAAAATTAAATAGATTAATATGAACACTATCGGTTAATTTTTGATGATTAAACTCTAAATCTTTTAAGATTGATTTTGATCTTGCAATTAATCCTTTTGGAAGTTCAGCGAGACTTGCAACATTGATTCCGTAAGATTTATCAGTTGGTCCTTCTTTTATTTTGTGTAAAAAGATTATCTTTCCATCATCGTCTTTTGCACTCACGTGAACATTTTTAAGTCTTCCTAGTGATTTATCAAGATCTGTCAACTCATGATAGTGCGTTGAGAAAAAGGTCTTACACTTAATTTTTTCATGGATATACTCAATGATTGCTTGAGCAAGTGCCATACCATCATAGGTTGCAGTTCCTCGACCAATTTCATCAAATAATATTAATGATTTATCTGTTGCATTTTTAATGGCGTTGTTTGCATCTAGCATCTCTACCATAAATGTTGATTTACCACTTACCAAATCATCAGCTGCACCAATTCGCGTAAAGATAGCATCAAACACAGGTAACGTTGCTTTTTTCGCTGGAACAAACGATCCTATTTGAGCCATAATAACTGTTAATGCCATTTGTCTCATATAGGTTGATTTACCACTCATATTTGGTCCAGTAATTAATAATATATCTGTATTTTTATCTAGTTTAATATCATTTGGTACGAAGACGTCGTCAATCAAAACTTTTTCAACAACTGGATGTCTTGACTCAATGATTTCAATGGTATTTCCTTCAATTAATTTAGGTCTTGTTAAATTTAATTCTTCACTAATTATAGATAGTGTAATCATCATATCGATTTCACTGATGATATTGGCATTCTTTTGAATAATGCCAATTATTTTTCGTGCTTCATCTCTAATTTCTAGAAATAAATCATATTCTAATTTAACACTTCTTTCCTCACTTGTGAGGATTATGGTTTCTTTTTGTTTTAATTCCTCAGTAATATATCTTTCACTGTTTGATAATGTTTGTTTTCTAGTGTAACCATACTCATCCTTAATATTGGCTACTTGTCCTTTTGGCACTTCAAGATAGTATCCAAAGACGCGATTATAACCAATACGTAATTTTTTGATACCTGTTCGTTTTCTTTCTGTTTCTTCCAACTCAGATAGCCATTCTTTTATGTTTAGTGCTGCATTTTTTATTTCATCTAGTTCAGTATTATATCCAAATTTAAAGATTTTTCCTTCTTTAATTGTTAGTGGTGGATCTTCAACGATAGCAGTTTCTAATAATTGATAAAAATCAAGTAACCCATCCAGTGAGTCAGATAAGAATTTTGTATGTTTATTATTTAGTTCTAGTAATTTATCTTTCACTACTGGGATAATACTTAAACTTCTTCGCAGTTGAACAAGGTCTTTTGCGTTTGTATTACCATAAGAAATGCGACCAACTATTCGTTCTAAATCATACACATTTTTAAGAAGATCTTTAATCTCTTGTTTAATGATAAACTCTTTATTTAGAACATCAATCGTATCATACCTTGTCTCTAAAATATCTTTATTAATTAATGGTCTTAAGATTTGTCTTTTTAAATATCTACTACCCATCGCTGTTTCACATTTATCAATCAGCCAAAACAGACTACCTATTCGATTGTTTTGTCTTAATGTTTCTGTTAATTCTAAGTTTCTTATAGAGTTTGAATCCATTCTTAGGTATGAACTCGCTTCTAAAATCATAACTGGTTTTAGATGCATTAACTCACGTTTTTGGGTTTTTATTATGTAGTTTATCAACCTTTTATATGTTTTCTTTTCTTCTTTTGAAGGAAGGTTTTTATATAGGTTTTTAAAGACTTCAGGAACTTCATATTCGTTATTTATTGAGACCAAAACACCTTCAGATTTAATGTATTTTTCTAAATGTGATTCATCAAAATAATTTGAAATCACGATTTCTTTTGGGTTGATTTGTAATAACTCATTGATTAGGATGTTGATATCTTTATGTAATAAAATTGAGTAACTATCCCCAGTAGATAGGTCAAGGTAACTAATTGTATAGTTATTTACATTGATACCAATTGCTGCAATATAATTAACATCATCGTTTTTAGATTCAATGTAAGTCCCTGGTGTAATCAGTCTAACTACTTCTCTTTTTACAATACCTTTGGCATCTTTAGGATCTTGAACTTGTTCACAAATTGCTACTCGATATCCTTTTTCAATAAGTCGTTCAATATATGCATCTGCTGCATGGTGTGGCACTCCACACATTGGCACTCTATCTTTTGCACCAGCATCTCTTGCAGTAAGTTGAATTTCTAATTCTCTTGATGCAATAAAAGCATCTGTAAAAAACATCTCGTAGAAATCACCAAGTCTAAAAAAGACTATAGCATCGTTATAGTCTTCTTTTATTGTTAAATATTGACGCATCATTGGCGTGTATTGTGATTTGTCTATTGAGTCCATACTAACCATTCCTTAGGTTACATAAATTGGATATAAAGCAAGTACCCTACTACTCCTAAAACAGCCACAGCAACAATAACAAGCAGGCTTAACTTAAAACGTTTACCTCTAGCATCATTGACTTTACTAGCTATTTCCTGGAATTTGATATTATACAAATATTCTTCAATA
This sequence comes from Xianfuyuplasma sp., assembly GCA_041555275.1. GTDB lineage: Bacteria > Bacillota_I > Bacilli_A > Izemoplasmatales > Izemoplasmataceae > Xianfuyuplasma. The sequence goes on from JBFFKS010000153.1 coordinate 3,705, forward strand.
TTCATTCCTGCAAATACTTTCAAGCTATTTGTATATAAAGCCTCATTTTTCTTCGGCATTTTAATAAGAATGTATTCAATCATATCTGTTTTTTTAAGTTCAATTGATACATTAACTTTTCGACGTTTTGCATATCTTTCGATTTCTAAGATTGATTTTTTAGAAATTTCTTCTCTTTTTTCATCATCAAACTTTAATTTAATCGCAACAATATCAATTAATTGTTTCTTGTTAATACGACGTGGAATATCAACACCATATTTAGCTCCAAGTTCACGAATTTCAGTTAGTGTTGTTGCGTTTGTAAGTACTTCTTGTGCTTCCTCAATTAAAGTACCATCAAAATATCCTTCAGGTTCAAAATACACTTTTTCAAAATTTTCAACCATTTGCTCGTAGGATTCTTGTGGTTCTCTAGCATATTTCAAAGTTAAATTCTGCAATTTAATAAACTCAAGGTTATTAATACCTAACTCTGTACGATTTCGAATAATGATATCCCAAAAATCTTTCTTATATTCAGTTACATTAATATCTAACTGATATCCAGAAGCTAATCTTTCTAGTTGGTAAATGGTAAATTTATCAAACCATTTAAGTCGATGTTTCATTTCATCAGAGAATTTGTTAGAGCTTTCTGCGTTGGCAA
>JBFFKS010000154.1:0-4335 GCA_041555275.1 Xianfuyuplasma sp.
AATCGTTGTTTCTCTTTGGTTGGTAATACCGATACTTTCAATTTCACTTGGCAGAATATCAGCTTTTAGTAAACAATCAGCTAATGTAGTTAAAACACTAGTCCAGATGTCGTATGCATCTTGCTCAACATAATTTTCTTTTTGATAAATCATCTTAATATCACGTTGGCTTGTATTTACAATTTCCCCTTTTTTATTAAAAATAATCGCTCTAGAGCTTGTTGTACCTTGATCAATTGCTATTATGTACTTTTTCAAAAAATACCACCTCTTCTTGTCTATTTTATCAAATTTGTGTCGATAATTAAATTACTAATGAAAAATATGATATAATTATTTTTAGGAGGGTGATTTTATGAAAAAAGAATTTAGACTCGTTGATCCATATGAATATGAATTATTTACAGTTGCTTGGGAGACAAATGATCCTGAGCCAAAGGGTGTTGTACAAATTATTCATGGGGCAAGCGAGCATGTTGAAAGGTATGAGGAATTTGCAGAATATTTAAATACTCTTGGATTTCATGTTATCGGAAATGATCTTCTAGGTCACGGGAAGACTACAGATGATCTTAGTGCTGTTTATTTTGCTGACACGATTGGATTTCATAAAGTATATGAAGGTGTAAAGACAGTTCGTGATTACATTGAAGAGAATTATCCTAAATTACCTGTGATAATGTTTGCTCATTCTATGGGTTCTTTTGTAGGTAGATATGCTATTCTCTATGATTATAAACGATATGATCAAGCAATTTTCTCAGGTACAGGATTTTTTAGTAGTTTTGGTATAATGTACGGTAAATTACTCGCATCGATTATAAGTCGTCTAAAAGGGCCTAAATATGTTAGTAGTTATTTTAATAATCGTGTAATGGACTCTCACATCCGCTCAATGAAAAAAAATGGTATCATAAACCAACGTACAGAATGGATTAGTGCTGATCCTAATATTCAAAGATATTTTAGAGAATCAAAATACTGTGGACAACCTTTCACAATTGGCGCGCAAAAAGACTTACTTAGTTTTTTGCCTGAAATTCAGGATAAGCAACGTATTAAAAAAAGTGCTTCATCTACTGCAATTTTCTTTGTAAGTGGTGATGCTGATGCTTTAGGTAAATATGGTGTTTCAGCAAAAAAACTTTACAACATTTATAATGATTGTGGGTATTCCAATGTTAAATATTCAGTATTAAATAATTGTCGACATGAAATTATAAACTCAGTTGATAAAGTAGCTAACTATAAACTCCTTGGAGAGTGGATGCTACGAAACCTATAAAAAAAATGATGCCTTGTGCATCATTTTTTTGGTTCTAATTTTATAGTTGAATAACTCTCTTCTTCTGTAAAGCAAGGAATAATGTTTTTAATGTCTTCAATTGTGATTTCACTTGCAACATCTAGCACATTAAATAACGAGGTATTTAAGTAATGATAGTTGGTGAACTGATGTGCGATGTACTCTAAACTATTGAGCGCGTGAATAAAGCCACCAATTACTTGTTTCTTTGTTCGTTTGAATGCATCTAATTCAATAGTAAAGTGATCAAGGGTTTTGAAAATATTTACCAATTCTTTCAATAACTCATCTGGATAATAGGTATCGCTACCAATCATAACGTAACCGTAAGTTTCATCTAATGTTATATCCATCCCAAAGGTATCATTAATATATCCCTTTGAAAGAAATTCTTTATAGTAATTTGAGCTTTTTCCAAAAAGTAAATCCATTAGAATTGAGACAATTAATTCGTTTTTCATTATGTTTTTTACTTGATATATTTCCTTTGGAAGTTTAATACCTAATAAGGGACTAGGCATTATTATATCTTTTTCGACAACTGATGACTTTTTACCTACGATATAGTTTTCAGCGATTACTTCAGTCACTTTGATGTTTAAATCAGTCTCTTTCCCAGCGGTAATATTACTTTTAATTGTCTGCATAACTTTTTCAACTTCAAGGTTTCCTGTTGCAAATAAAACCATGTTTTCAGGATTGTAAAACACACTGTGGATAAAGTCAAGTGTCTCTTTGTCAATGGTACTGATTGAATCTACAGAACCTAAAATATCTTCTCTTACAGGATGTGAAGCATACATATTTTTAAGTAATCCCATATAAGCGACTGTGTCTGCATTATCTTCATACATCTTAATTTCTTGAGTGATTATTCCTTTTTCTTTTTCGATACCTTCTTTTGTAAAAGTAGGATTAAGAACAAAATCTAGTAAAGTGGAAATATTTTTATCAAGATGATCCGTACAAGAAAATAGATAAGTAGTCCTATTATGTTGAGTAAATGCATTTACTTGTGCGTGGTTCAGTGCAAATTTAAGAGAAACATCACTACCATCTTGATCAAATAATTTATGTTCTAAAAAATGGGCGATACCTTGCGGTACTTCAATTTTTTGATCGTTTTTATATAAATCACCGACTACAGATCCAAGTTTTGCAGAGAGTGTTACATATGTACGGTTAAAGCCATTCTTTGGAAGAAGATAAACAGATAAGCCATTATCTAATTGTTCATAATACACCGTTTCGTTTAATTTTGGATAATTAATTTTTTTCATTGGTATCATTCCTTAAGAAGTAAATTGTATCTTCTTTGATTAGTTTGGCTATTTCACATACGTCTTCTTTAGTAACCTTGTTAATATTATTGATGATCTCATCTTTATCAAATTTTCGGTTAAAGAGAGATAAATTTTCAACTCTTTGTAGTAATGAACCATTCGAATCAAGATTTTCAATAAAATGATTTATGATAACATTTTTAGCAAGAACCAAATACTGATCATCAAAGTTACCATTTTGTAAATCGTTTATTACTTTTTTCACTTCTGATATAACTTTATCATAATCATTTGGATTAATTCCTGCATATATCATCAGGATACCTTTATACATTTGGTAGCTACTACTTATATGATACACTAGACCAAGTTCTTCTCTTACTCTTCTAAATAAAATACTTTCACTATGTCCACCTAAAATCATATTAAGCACGTTGGCTTTATAATAATTTTCTGTTGGAAAATAAGCATTGATTCGATGTCCAATTACCAATTTTCCTTGATTTACATTTTGTTTTTCAACGATTTTATTTACATTAACGATTTCTTTTTGATAGAAATCAATAAATTTTGGCTCTATCACTCTAGGTATAAAATGGAATGTATTGTTTATTTTTTCAATAACGTCATCTTCATTGATATCTCCAACAATAGATATATTGATGAGGTCATTATTTATAAGACTATGATATGCATATTGTATATCTTTTAATGAGATACTTTTTAATTGCTCTTTATTACCTAAAGCTTCTGTTTTATAAGTTTCGTCTTCAAACATTACTTTGTAGGTTTCTAAAATTGCATATTTTAGTTTATTTGTGTAAATACTATCATAATATTCATCCAATAATCTTTTTTCTTCAATCATTATTTCTTCAGTGAATAGAGGATTAAAAACAATTTCCTTTAAGAATTGTAAACCATCAATTAGTAAATCTTCGTTATTAATCGTGTATTTATTATTAATAATTGATAAATCAAATGACACAATATGCGACAAACCAATTTTTTTCACTCCTCCACCAAAACCAGCTGCATACATTTCTTCTAAACGGATGGCAAAGTCTTTTCTTGTTGAGTATTTTTTTGTTATTGTCTTCATCATATAGAGTAACAATGTTCTAATTGTTGCAGTTTCCTCACTTAAATGATTAGCAAAAGCTAATTGAATTCTTGTTGTTTTAAATTTTGTAGTGTGCAACGTATTTATCGTAACACTATTACTTACTATTTTTTTTATTTTCATATATACCACCCTAAAAAAGTGCTCACGCACTTTTCTTATTATTCAGCTAAGCCTAATGCAACATCCATCATCTTAGTAAATGCGTTTTGTCTTTCTAATGCGCTTGTTTCTTGTTGTGTAACTAAATTATCAGATACAGTCAACAAACAAGCTGCTTTTTTTCCTGTTATTTTAGCGTTATGGAATAGTGCAAATGATTCCATTTCAACTGCAATTGCGCCTTTTTCATCTCTTATCTTTTTGAACTCTTCAAAGTTCTTACGATAGAAGACATCACTTGAGTGAATTGTTCCTTTTGTGATATGAACGTTTAGTTCTTTAGCGATTTTTTCCAGTTTTTTATTCAAATCTTCATCAGGAAAAGTATATTCAATTTTTTCCACTGATTGTTGTGTTTGAGCATAAGATGATTCACTCCAAGCTCTATCTACTAGTAAAACATCATATAACTCTAAATCAGCAGAATATGCACCGCAACTTCCTATTCTTATAATATTTTC
>JBFFKS010000155.1:0-4324 GCA_041555275.1 Xianfuyuplasma sp.
AGATACCTTAAAACCAATCTATGATGCGGCATTGGCTGACTATATGGGAGAATAATTTCCAATCTATCAAAAAAAAGTGTTTTTTACTATTTACAGAGTAGAAGATACTTTTTATTTTGTAAAAATGAAAAAGAGAATATTAAACAGAATAATGCTTTGATATAAAGATATTATAACAATGAATTTAGTGGGTTACTTATAGTTTTTATAGTCTTGATTTTTATCATGAAAATCATATAAAATGGTTTGCTTGAAAGCGTTTTTATGATAGAATATGTTGTGGTTAGAAATAATAGGATTTTTAAAGGAGAATTATATGGAAAATATTAAAATAGTAATATGGGGATTTGGAGCCATGGGTAAAGGTATGGCGGATATGTTATTAACGAAAAAAGGTGTTGAAATCACAGGTGTTTGTGACCTTCATCCAGACCTTGTTGGTAATAGCATTTTTAATGTGTTAGAAGAGAAGCAAGGAAAGCATCCTGAAGTAGTAGTAACTGATGATATTGAATCATTACTAGATAATAACAATTGTGATCTTGTATTACTGTGTACGGACAGTTATACAAGAAAAGCTTATCCAAAGATGAAATTGATTCTAGAAAAAGGAATCAATTGTATTTCAACAGCAGAAGAGATGGCCTATCCGAAAGCGCAAGAACCAGAACTATCAAAACAATTAGATAAAATTGCCAAACATAATCATGTTACCTTACTAGGTACAGGTATCAATCCAGGATTTATTATGGATTTACTTGTGATAGCCTTAAGTGGTACAATGAAAAGTGTAGATTATATAGAAGCAAATCGTGTAAACAGCTTAAGTCCATTCGGTCCAGCCGTAATGGAAGAACAAGGTGTTGGTATTACATTAGATACATTTAATAAAGGTGTTGAAGATGGAACTCTAGCTGGACACGTAGGATTTGCTGAAAGTGTTTATATGATCGCCGATGCAATCGGCGTTAAATTAGATTCATTCCAACAACAAATGAAACCAATCGTAACAAGTGTTGATCGTAAAAGTAAATACGGTGAAGCACTTAAGGGAAATGTTGCTGGAGTAAACATGACAGGACAAGGACTTGTTGATGGGAAAGTATTCATTGATATGAAACATCCCCAACAAATTGAACCGGAGTTAGAAGGAACCAATACAGGAGATTATATTGTAATTAAAGGTAACCCAGGAATCAATATGGCAATTACACCAGAAATAGATGGTGGAATTGGGACTATTGCAATGTGTGTTAATATGATCCCTCATGTATTAAATGCAAGACCTGGATTAAAAACAATGATCGATTTACCAGTACCAAGAGCAATATTAGGAGACATGCGCGATTTACTCGAAGATTAATATAATATCTAGGAGTGGTGTGAATGGCAAACGAAGAAAACAAAACAAAATCAGCAACAAAAAATACATCGAGTTCAACAAAGAAAACAACAGGTAGTACGACGAAAAAAGCAACGCCAAAAAAGAGTAGTACAACCTCTAAAAAAACATCATCTTCAAGTACGAAAAAAACAAGTTCATCAATCAAAAAACCAACAAGCGCTAAAACACAAGAATCATCAAAAATTGACTCTAAAGACGTCAAAAACGTTAAAAAACCATCAAAAACTGCTTCTAAAGCAGTCAAAACCGAAAAAAAGACAAAACCAAAGGGTCGTTTAAAAAGCAATGATGAACTAACTGCAATGGAAGAAATTCAATCAAAAGTAGAGGGAACTGTAATCCGTGAAAAGGTGAAAAAAGGAAAGACATTTTACCTCCTATTTTCTATCCTAGTATTCATTGCTGCATTCTTCTATATTAATAATGTATTATATGATAATTCTGATTTGTTACAATCAGCATTATTTGCATTCGCAGTTGTATTTATTGTCTTTGTATTATTACTATTTAATGTACATATGATGATACTAGGTTTTTTCATACTTCCATTTAAAACATTATGGATGCAATCAAAAAAAGAGTTTCAAAATAAAGTAGAAGATGATCCAGAGAAAAGTAAACTTGGAAATTTCTTAAATAAAAGAAAAGCTACGTTTAGTATTTTGATCTATTCACTAATATCTGGATTGATTATCTATAGTGTAATCAGTGATGCGATTACCGATCAAGATAAAGTCTTATCGGTAATAACACAAGCAATTGCAGCAGAAGCTGTTTTCTTATTAATTGTTTGTTCATGGCAATACTTATTTAATATCATTCCAACAATTCTAGATAAATCAATTGATGCGAAAAATGGATTTATTCTAACATTATCTGCCATTGTAATGATTATATATTTATCATTTATGATATTTGAGATCACAAGATTTGCGGAGATGATGATATTTGTTCTAATTATCGGATTTATTGCACTCTTAGGGGTTAACTTAAATCTTATTGTTGGAGAGATTAATATCTTCCAAAACTTAAGAGAGAAGAAATCTAAGGCAGTAACACGGATTGTATTTATTATCTTCTTTGGATTTCATTTATATGTAATACTATATGCTAGTGTAGTTGCTTTCAGCATCTACAATTGGGACCATGAGTCTTATATCTTTGGTAATGATGTATATGACAAAGTATTCTACGAAGATGCATATGATGATAATGGTGATAAAATCACAACTTTATATGATCAATTGGGTAATGAAATAAATGCCGTATATGATATCAGTTCATCAGAAATCATTGAATGGTATGATGGTGATGGAGAACCAATCCATCATATAGATGTTTATAATCAGTTAGGAACAAGTTATTCAACTTTCTACAATAGTCAAAGAGTAAGAATCACCAATCCAACAACCAAAGAAGGAATTCTAATGGATGAATGGTTCTATCATGATGGAACCATTAGTGGATATGCATTGATACCGATTGAAAAAACCTATGGGGATTTCTTATACTATGCAGTAGTAACCATATCAAGTGTTGGTTATGGAGACATCTATCCAAGTGTACAACATAATGTTGCACAAGCTTGGGGAGGATTCCTAAGTATTTATGGTTTAACATTTTATGCATTATCAATTGGATTTGTATCCAATATCGCTATGGAAGGTATTACTCGAAACAGAGAGGAAGATTAGTATGATTGAAAAAGGTACTTATGTACGGATAAGACGTACCTTATTAAAACCAAACGAACGATCTCCACATTTACCAAATGAAACAAAACAAGTTCCATTCAAAATGTGGGTTAAAGGATATTTACAAGATGATTGGGCAGATTTATTTGATATCGTCACAATCAAAACATTGACAGGAAGATTAGAGACAGGAAGACTAAAAGAAGCAAATCCACCGTATAAACATTCTTACGGTGATTTTGTGCCAGAGATTCTGAAATTAAGAGAACTAATTCATAAAGATTTTGGTGGTGATTCTAATGAATAATGACTATCAAAATTACATGGATAGACGTAACGAAATTATGAAGAAATCTGTGGGAATTGATTACGAAAAATATGAGCTAAAAGGTATCGGGTTTGACTATCAAAAACTGATGGATGAACAAGGCTATGATTTAGATAAAATTATCGCCATCCAACAAGAAAATATGATAGGAAAAACTCCTCTTGCGGAGCTCAAAAATATAACAAGGTATGCGCGTAAGCATGCTCAAACCGGATTTGGAGCTAGAATCTTCATTAAGGATGAAGCGGCTAATTTAAGCGGTTCATTCAAGGCGAGACGTGCTGTTTTGGCAGTAAACAAAGCAAAGGAATTAGGGTATAAAGGAGTGATCGCTGCAACGAGTGGAAATTACGGTGCTGCGGTAGCTGCAATTGCTGCAAAAAAAGGCTTGAAATGTATCATAGTTCAAGAGTGTTTTGACAGTAAGAATATTAGCCAACCAGAGATCCTTGAAAAGGCAAGAAAATGTGAAGCATATGGAGCAGAAGTTGTCCAACTTTCTGTTGGACCAGAACTCTTCTACACATTCTTAAAATTATTAGATGAAACAGGTTATTTTAATGCTTCCTTATATAGCCCATATGGTATAAAAGGAATCGAAACATTAGGACATGAAATAGCCAATGAAGTAAAAGCATTAACTGGTAAATTTCCCGAAGCAGTTGTTGTAACGAATGCCGGTGGTGGAAATTTAACAGGTACTGCGAGAGGACTAAAAGATGCGGGTGCAGTAAACACAAGAATTATTGGTGCTAGTGTTAATTTATATGGTTTACATATGGCCAGTGATACTGATTTTAATAAAAAATCATTTACCACAGGACATACTGGATTTGGAATACCATTTGCGACATATCCTGATCGTAGTGATGTACCACGTAGTGCCGCAAGACCACT
>JBFFKS010000156.1:0-4313 GCA_041555275.1 Xianfuyuplasma sp.
ACCTCTGTTTAACATTCTACCACTTATTTTAGATTTACACTAAATTAAAAAGTGCAAAAGCACTTTTATAAATTATTATTAACAGAATCTAAGATATTATTTTTAAGGTTTCTTCCTTTTTCAAGTATCTCTTGTGACTCCTTGATATACTTATCTTTTAATTTTTCATCGCTTATGCCAGGTATATTAATTTTTACATTTAAAAGGGAACCTTCGAGTCCTGCATGTAACATCAATGCACTTACTCCTAAATCGGATATTGCATTTTTATTACCATTTTTTAGAATGATATGCAGTTGTAATAAGGCTTCTAATGAAAGTTGTGCTACTTTGAAGGGAACTTTAATCGCTTCTAAAGTACCTTCCTCAATTTTCTCAGCTCTTACTTTTTTTTCCTCGATTGTCTCTTTTGGTAGTTTGAATGCTTCCATAATTAAATTAAATGCTTCTGTATCTTTATCAACTAGTAACAATAATTCTTCTTTTATTGTTTCAAATTCGTTAATTACTTGATTAAATTCCTTTTGTGTAGATTCATCCAATGCCTTAAATTTCTTTTTACCGATTGATACGTGCCCAACCATTCTTGTTAAAGCAACTCCTAATGTACTTGCTAATGCAGCAACACTTCCTCCACCAGGGGCAGGTCTTTTTGAGTCTACTTCATTTACAAAGTTGGCAACTTGTAATTCCACTAATTTCATAATCAATTCTCCTATAAATATTTTCTATTTTTAATGATTAGTTTTCCATTTTTAAATAAGTCTTTTGTATGATTTACTCCAAAATGATAATAAATGTATTCTAGGTTAGGCGCATCCATTAAAATAATATCGGCTTTTTTACCTTTTTCTAAGGATCCTATTTTGTGACTAAGACCTAGGTTATACGCACCGTTAATTGTTGTTGCTGTGAGTACTTCTTCAGGAGTCATTTTTAGTTTTAAAGAGGCGATTTGTGCCATTAGTTGGAAATTTTCACTTGGACTACTGCCAGGATTAAAATCACTACTTAACGATACAATACAATTCGCATCTATCATTTTTCTGGCAGGTGCGTAATTTTTGTCTAGATAAAACGAAGTGCTTGGTAGGAGATTCGCTACCGTATTTGACTTTCCTAATTTCTTTATATCCTCATTGCTTATTGCCATTAAATGATCTGCACTTGCTGCTTCAAGATCAACAGCTAAACCTGCACCACCAAGTGATACGATTTCATCAGCATGAATCTTTACTTTTAGTCCGACTTTTTTAGCAGTTTCTAATATGTCCTTAGTCTCTTGTAAATTAAAAACACTATCTTCACAAAAAACATCAACAAATTCTGCTAAATCTTCTTCTTTTACTTTGAAGATATCGCTTTTGATTTGATTTATGTATTCTTGTTTTCTATTTCGAAATTCTTTAGGAACCGCATGAGCTCCTAAATAGGTTGAAACAACATCCATCGGTGTTTTTTCATTGAGTTCTTTGTTCACTCTAAGTTGTTTAAACTCAGTTTCTGTATTAAGTCCATACCCACTTTTACTTTCAACAGTGGTAACGCCATAAGACATTAATTCATATAGCGATCCTGTGGCTTTACGTACTAAGTTTTCATAGGAGGTATTTCTTGTCATCTCAACAGTACTTAATATTCCGCCACCTTGTTTAAGAATATCTAAATAAGGTGTTCCTTTTAGTTTTTTACTAAATTCATGTTCTCTAGAACCACCAAAAACTAAATGTGTATGGGAATCAACAAATCCTGGTAAGGCGATTAATTTACGAGCATTATATAATGTAGTATTATTATCTGTGTACTTATCAAAATCATCATGTCCGATTCCGATAATCAGACCATCTTTGATTGCAATGTAGACATCTTTAAGATTTTTTATATTACTCATTTCATGACCTCTTTTAAACGGTCCGGTTGGTGTATAAAGTGTACTGATATTATGAATAATTAAGTCTGCACGCATAAAAAGCACCTCCTTTGATTAAATGTTGGCTTCGATGATTTTTAGTTTATCAAAATCTCTAAAACCAATATATTCAATTGCGTATTTGGTAATTTCATCTAAACTCATATCTTTATTATATTCTTTTCCTTCTACTTGGAAATAGTATTTTATTGAATTCAGTAAAGCTTGTTTGGGGATAAGTCCAACTAATTCACAAGTTGGGACATTGATATGATATCTTGCTGCTTCCATTTTTACTGTTTCTAAAATACGGTAAATTGGATTTTTCTTATAATCTAAAATATTCATTGTTACTTGTGTATGTCCTCTTGAATCTAGAAATACTGGTCCAGCTTGGACGTGTCTGAATCCACCACTTGAGAATCGTATTGCTTTTGCGATATTCCCAGTTTTTTTTGTATCTTCAGTATCTAAATCAATGTTGTAAGCAATCAAAGGAATTCGTGCCCCAACACCAATTACACCAAATGTAGGATGAATCTCTGGTCTACCATAATCGGGTGCCCATTTAGGATCTTTAATTTTTTCTTTCATTCCTTCAAATTCACCTTTTCGAATATTTGGCAATTTAATTCTTTTTTTCTCATTTGCAGCTTCTGCATATAAGAAACAAGGAATATCATATTTTTCACTTATTTGTTTTGCGACTTCATTCGCATATCCAACACATTCTTCCATAGTTACATCTTGGATTGGAATAAATGGGATTACATCAATAGCACCCATGCGAGCATGTTCTCCTGATTGAACATTCATATCAATAAGTTTAAGTACTTTTTCTGTAAAGGGAAGTAATCCATTTATAATTGCTTTAGGGTTTCCAAGTAATGTTACTACAGTTCTGTTATAATCCCCATCTGGTTCATAACTAACTAGTTTAAACCCCTCTTGGTTTTTTAATACACTAACAATTTCCTCTACTTTATCTAGGTTACGTCCTTCACTAAAATTAGGTACGCATTGCACTATTTTACTCATTATCGTGTCCGCCTTTGTCGTATTTATCATTTACTAAATTCTTAATATATTCTTCATCTGTCAAATAAGGAATTGTGATTGAGGAATTATTATCTAATTTATTATATTCTTTTGATGTTGATAAAGCATTTTCATTTCTTGCCCATGAGCGTCTTGATACACCACCCATAACATCAAATAACATTGCAGTTTCAAGAATTTCATCCACTCTTTTTGAACCATCAAGAACCATACCATATCCACCATTTAGCGCCTTAGATATTCCAACACCACCACCATTGTGAAGTGCAACCAAACTCATTCCTCTTGATGCATTTCCAAGAGCAACATGTGTTGCCATTTCAGCCATGATATTAGAACCATCTTTGATGTTAGATGTTTCTCTAAACGGAGAATCTGTTCCACCAGTATCGTGGTGGTCTCTACCTAACATAATTGGTCCAACTTCTTTATTACGAACCATATCGTTAAACTTAAGTGCGATTTTTAATCTTCCATAAGCATCTTGATACAAGATACGTGCTTTTGTCCCTACAACTAATTTATTCTTTTCAGCATCTTTAATCCAATTATAGTTATCTAAATCCTGGAATCGACGTTCTTTGTCAATAGAATCCATTGCAGCTTTGTCAGTTTTACTTAAATCTTCATCTTTTCCACTTAAACAAATCCATCTAAATGGTCCATAACCATAATCAAATAAGACTGGTCCCATGATGTCTTCTACGTAACTTGGCCAGATGAATCCATCTAAATCATTTTCTTTGTTTGCACAAATCTCTTTGATTCCACTGTCATAAATAGCTTTCATAAAGCTATTTCCATAGTCAAAGAAGTATGTTCCATTTGCGATGATTTTTTTAATTGCTTCGAAATGTTTTTTTAATCCTTGATCTACTAGTTGTCTAAATAAGTCTTTGTCTTGAGACAGTAATTCTGTTCTTCTTCTAAAGGTAATTCCTACAGGAGTGTACCCTCCATCATAAACAGCATGACAACTTGTTTGATCGGTTAGAAGATCAATGTGTACATTTTCCTCAACTGCATATTCTAAAAGATCAACAACATTTCCATAATATGCAATAGCAATTGGTTCTTTTTTATCGATATATTCTTTTGCTTTTTCAAATGCTTCATACGGTGTAATTGCTACAAAACTTACCCATCCTTGATTAAATCTTGTATCAATACGAGATTTATCAACTTCTGCGATGATTCCTACACCACCACTAATCTCAACAGCTTTACCTTGTGCACCACTCATACCTCCTAATCCAGAAGTTACAAATAGTTTTCCTTTCAAGTCTTCTTTTTCAGGAATTCCTAGTTTTGATCTACCAGCGTTTAAAAGTGTAGAATATGTTCC
>JBFFKS010000157.1:0-4304 GCA_041555275.1 Xianfuyuplasma sp.
TATTGTGATTTAAAAATGTGATATAAGTCTAAGAAGTATCAAATATTAGTTCATAAAAATAAAAAATCGTCTAAATACAGTATCAAAAAAATATGACTGAATGATAAATATATTATATCGATAACTGTAAATAATTGTTTATTTAAGAGGTTATAAAAGTTCAATAATACATTGACCACAAAATATAGTCTAAACATTTGTAATTAACTAACAATTTAATCAATAATTTAAGTAAAAATCGAACTCACTCTTTATAAAAAAAATAAAGAAAAGAAAAAAAGAAATAGAAAATCTATTTCTTTTGTAGTTTTCGAATAAACGATTCGTCTGGATCTATATAAATCGTTTTATTGTTTTTGTAAGAAACAAAGCTACTGATTTTTCCTGGTATTTTTTTGACATATCTAATTTCAGTATAATCGACCGGTACAGAATTACTTGTGCGTAACTTCGAAAAATAACTTGCCAATTGAGCTGCAGTTCTAATGTTTGTTTCAGTAAGAGGAGCAGTTTTTCTTAATACTACATGACTACCAGAAGCATCCTTTACATGAAACCACGTTTCATTATGTTTTGCTAACTTGTGTGTTATATACTCATTCTGGATATTATTTTTCCCTACTAAAATTTCAGTATTGTCTTCATCAAAATAGGTATCATAATTTGGTTTCTTTCTTTTCTTTATGTTTTTGGTAGATTTACGAATATATTTTTTACTTTCTAGTTCTTCTTTGATCTCTTCAATATCCTTCAATGTAGCCATTTCTATTTGATGTAGTAACTGTGTGAAGTATCGTAATTCAATTTGAGATTCTTTTAACTGCCTAGATATATGTGGAATACTTGCTTTAAGTTTCTTGTATTTCTTAAAATATCTTTCAGAATTTTCGATAGGTGTTAATTTTTCATCTAAATTTATTTCAATTTCATTGTTATCATAGAAATTTACGCAAATCAGCTGAGATTCACCTTTTTTTAATAAGTGGAGATTTGCTTTTATTAATTCACCTTTAATTCTTAATATTTCTCTTTTATCTGTCTTCTTTAAATCTGAATATAATTTATCTATTTTGTTTCGTAATCTGATAATATAGTTTTTAGCAAATTTTATCAAATCTTTAGATTTTTGTTTTGTAATATCTGTTCTATCTCTATTGTAATAGTAGTAATCTAGCGCTTTACAAATAGTTTCAAAATATTTCTTGTCCCCAGATAAATGAGTAATATCTATATAATAAAAGTGGTCTCTTTTATTTGATATCGTTGTAGGATTATAATCATTCAAGATATGATGAAATATACTTTTCATAGTTTCTTGTGAATGTTCAAATCTATACATTATTTCCTCGGAAATAAGTGGTGAAAATCCAATGAAGTTATTAAGGATTACATTTGAATTGAAATTATCCGGATTATCAAGAAACAAATCTCTTTTTGTATCATCAAAAGGGTTTATTTTATTTTCTGTACTAGGCTTTTGATAAATTGATGTTGGATATATTGTTCTTTCGTTACCCTCAAACGGCATAACGTGTTTAATTGCCTCTAATATTTTAAAGTTTACATCAGTGATAATTATATTTGAATGTCTTCCCATTATTTCACAAATTAGTTTTATCGTTACTAAGTCACCAAGTTCATTACGCTTCTCTATATCGAATATAATGACTCGATCATTAGATAATTGTTGGATTTTAATGATTATTCCACCTTCTAATTTTTTACGTAAAAACATACAAAATGCGGGTGGAGAATCGGGCTTTTCATAAGTCATTTCTGTTATATATATTCGCGAGTAAGTTGGTGAATTACTAATTAATAGCTGCTTTTTACCTTGTTTTGAATTAACAACAAATAATAAATCATACTTAGAAAGCTGGTAGATTTTGTTTATTCTACCAGTCAATAACGTTTCATTCAGTTCTCTTGTTACATTTCTAACAATATTTCCATCAAAACTCATGTTTATCACCGAGAATATTATACCACAAATAGAACTCTACTGAAAAAAAACAAAAAAGAACCCTAAATAACTTACAATTTCCTATAATAAATGTTATTATATATAATAATTAATATTTTGGAGTCTTTACAAAGGAGGAACACTTTGAATGAAACTCAATGAACGTGGGTTATTAGTTGTTATTAGCGGTCCTTCTGGGGTCGGCAAAGGGACTGTAAGGAAAGCTTTGTTTGAACTTGAAGGTCATGATTTAGTTTATTCTATTTCTATGACTACAAGACCTCCACGTGAGGGAGAAGTTGACGGTGAAGATTATTATTTCGTTTCAAGAGAAGAATTCGAACAACGAATAAGAGATGACAAATTCTTAGAATACGCAGAATTTGTTGGAAATTATTATGGAACTCCCAAAGATAAGGTTGAAGAGCAGATAGAACTTGGTAAAGAAGTGGTCTTAGAAATTGAAATACAAGGGGCACTCCAAGTACGAGAAAAAGCAAAAGATGGTGTTTTTGTATTTATCGCTCCACCTAATAAAGAAGCTTTATTTAGGAGACTTATTAGGCGTGGTACAGAAGATAAAGATACAATTCAAAAACGTATGGATAAAGCAGAAAGAGAATTTCCTTTAGCACATAAATATGATTATATTGTTGTTAATGATGAAGTTACTAATGCAGCTGATAGAATATTGGCAATTATACGTGCGGAACATGCTAAAACAGAACGATCAATATATAAATATAAAGAAATGTTGGAGGTTGAGTAAATAAATGAAAAATAGCGATGGACTAAGATATCCTTCAATTGATAATCTTCTTACGAAAATCGATTCGAAGTATAAATTAGCATATACTGCAGCAAAGAGAGCAAAAAGAATTAAAGAAGAAGATTATGTTAGTATTGACCCGAAATGCAGTAAACCTGTAGGGATTGCACTTGAGGAAATTCTAGCAGGAAAAATTGAAATTGACTTTGAAGAAAATTAGTAGATTTTATTCTACTTTTTTTTATTTATAAGCCTTTGGGACAACAATCTATGATATAATTATACATAGCAAATTTAAGTATGGAGTGGACAACATGAATGAACGATTTTTAAGACTTTTAGATCTACTAGATTTGCTTGATAAAAAAGCGATTTATCAAGGTGATTTGGCAGAAATTGTAGTAAACTCAATCGACAATAGTTGGTTTTTTGATGTAACCTTTGATGAACCACTTGAGATAGAACAGTTTGAAGAATTTGCACGTAGAGTGGATTTACTTCATCACAAGCAAAAATCTATCAGTAAAGCTTTTTTAGGAGTTAAGTACCATAATAATAACTATTCAAAATTACATGATTATTATGATCTTGTTTTACGTAATTTGGCAAAACAAAAACCACGTTTCAATGCAATGATTGAGTTCGAGATTGAACAAAATAAAAATCGTATTGAGGTCGTATGCCCGAAGGATGGAACCTTTGTTACAGATATGTTATATGATATTAAAAAAGGACTAAAAGAATATGGATTTGATGTTCGTTTAGCAACTCGAATTTGTGATGTTCAACCCACAATCAAATCACGTATGGAAAAACAAAGAGAAGACTATCAGAAAGAGATTATGCTTAATGTCGATACGACTAGTGTCGAAAAGCGTTATATTAGCTACAATAATTCCGTAGTTAGAGGGATAAAACATACAATAAAAGATATTCCGATTTCTGAAACAGATTTACTCGAATACAAGAGTGCGAGTGACAACACTGTATTTGCTTTTGAAGGGAAAATAACTGGTGTTGATCAAAGAACAATCAATAGTACTACTGAACTGTATACACTTCTTGTTAGTGATGAAAACGACAGTATATATGTGAAGAAATTTGTTAAAAATCCAGACGAAAAAGTCTATATGGATGAAACAAAAGTAGGAATGCTAGCAAAAATTAAAGGTAATGCTATTTTTGACAAATTTATGGATGAAGTATCAATCACTGCAATCAATTTTGAACGAACAAATTACGTTATGCCGAAAGATGAGAGAGTGGACAATGAAAAAGAACGAAGAGTAGAACTTCATGTTCATTCTAAAATGTCTACACTAGATGGAATCACAAGTGTAACCGATTATGTAGATGCAGTAAAAAAATGGGGACACAAAGCAATCGCAATTACTGATCATGGGAATGTTCAAGCTTTTCCAGAATTATTTAAAGCGACCAAAGATAGAACAGTTAAGCCGATATATGGTGCAGAATTTACCTTTGTTAATGAGGAAGATATGCAAATAGTGCAAAATCCTATTGATCTTTCATTTGAAGATGCAGAATTTGTTATTTTTGATATTGAAACGA
>JBFFKS010000158.1:0-4300 GCA_041555275.1 Xianfuyuplasma sp.
GAACCAACAAGTGCTCTAGATCCAGTATTGACACAAGAAGTGTTAAATACAATACTAAGATTAAGAGATGAACATATGAATTTTGTAATCGTAACACATGAGATATTATTTGCGAAAAAAGCTGCTGATTACATTATCTTTATGAAAGATGGAAAAATTGTTGAAATGGGTGACGTTTCAATTTTAGAAAAACCAAAAACAAAGGAATTAATTGATTATTTATCAAATGTATTCTTATGGTAAGAAGAACTCCTGAATTAGGAGTTTTTTTATTGTATTAAAAGAGGAATGTTGATATAATTTAATAGTTAATAGAAATGAGTGTTTATTATGGGAATAATTAAAAAATTTTATAAAATCAATATCACTTTAATTGTTGATTTGTATCGATTCATAAAGAATATACCTAGAGCAGTTAAACTAGTTTTTTTTATATACTTCTTTCAAGGTGTTATTCATAATTTAGGACATCCAGTTACACCAGCATTTGTTGATGGCTTGGGAATCAATGATTTCTACTTTGGAATGTTCTTTAGTGCAATGGCTCTTGGGTTACTTGTGGGTGGACCAATATGGGGATATCTTGGTGATCGTGGAAATAAACGCTTGTATATTGTTCTAGGGTTGCTTGTTTATAGTCTTGGGCAATATCTATTTGCTTCTTCGACGAATCAGTATATGATGTTGCTTTGGCGTTTTATGAGTGGATTTGGAGTAAGTAGTAGTGTTACATTGCTTATGAGTCATTTACTCGAACATTCAGAAGAAGAAAATAGGACAGTATATCTTGGATGGTACCAAGCTATATTTGTTGTTGGATCAAGTGTTGGATATATAATCAGTGGACAATTAACTGAAATTCAAGTTATTATTGATGTCCTTCATACAGATCAATATGAAAATATCTTTTATATTCAAGCTATATGGAATATTTTCCATGCAGTTGTAATTTTCTTTGTAATTGGTAAATCGGTTAAACTAGCAAAAGAAACAATAGGAAAAGCAAATATTTTTAAGGCTTTTACCGACATTAAGAAGCTTGATCCTACATTGATCCTATTTCTAATATCACTTGCTTTTATTAGTATTGGCGCAATAAGTGTTTCTAAGTTTATTGAGAAGATAATGTTTGAATTAACCTATACTGAAGAGCAAATAGGTAATTTTGTAGGGATAACTGGTTTTGTTAGTTTAGGAGCAACGATATTTCTTGTTCCAATCGTCGCAAAAATAAAAAAAGATTTTCCTTTTATGGTCTTTATCCAATTCTTTAGTGCAGTAATCATCTTTATTGTGTTTAGACAAAATGACTTGCTAGTAGCTCTTTACACTGGATTTATGCTTTATGTCATTTTAAAAGCGATATATACACCATTAGAACAACATTATATCAGTAGTCACGCACCTAAAGGTAAATATGGTACAATAATGGGTGTGCGTCAAATGTTCTTTGCTATTGGTCTTGTTATAGGTCCATTGATTGGGGGAGCGTTGTTTGATTTGAAGCCGATATATGTCTTTGATTTTAGTGCAGTTATGTTTCTTATTGGTGTAATTTTATTATTAATTGTTGGTAAGCAAATAAAGCGACTTGAAATTGATAATAATGGCTAAAATTAGTTGTTAAGATAAAGTTATTGTGATATACTTTTTATAGAGGTGTTAGTATGAATTTACCGAATAAATTAAGCATGTTTAGAATCATCTTAGTACCAGTTTTAGTAGTTGCTTATTATCTACATAATACATGGGATTTTATCCCATATTTGTATGCCCCGATTTTTATCATTGCATCACTTACTGATTTTCTTGATGGATACATTGCAAGGAAAAATGATTTGGTTACAACCTTTGGAAAGTTTATAGATCCTTTGGCAGATAAATTAATTGTGATGGCAGCATTAATCATATTAAATGCATTGGGTTATATTCCATATTGGGTTACTGTCGTAATTTTATCAAGAGAATTCATTGTTACAGGAATTCGTTTGGTTGCTGTAGGAGAAGGAAATGTTATTGCAGCAAGTAAACTTGGTAAATACAAAACAGCTTCAACAATGGTAGGATTGGTTTTAGTTTTGATGTTCCCATATTATGGGTTACTTGTGGATATCGGTATATGGATTATCTATTTTGGGACACTAATGACAGTTATAAGTGGAATAGATTACTTCATTAAAAATAAAGAAATAATTGTGAAATCAATATAAGAAAAAAGAGATACTTACGAGTATTATATTATTAGCAAAATAAGGAGGTTACTTTATGGCTAACGATGCTAGAAAAAAAGCACTGGATAGTGCAATCAAAGAAATTGAAAAACAACATGGTAAAGGATCGATTATGGTTCTTGGAGAAGATGCGTTAACTACAGGATTAGAAACAATATCAAGTGGATCGATTCTTTTAGATAAAGCACTTGGAATAGGTGGATATCCGAAAGGAAGAATTATAGAAGTATATGGACCTGAATCTTCAGGAAAAACAACATTTGCATTGCACGCAATCGCTGAAGCACAAAAAGCGGGAGGATATGCTGCATTTATCGATGCAGAACATTCACTAGATCCACAATATGCAAGAGCACTTGGTGTTGACGTTGATAATTTAATTCTCTCACAACCAGACACAGGGGAACAAGCATTAGAAATTACCGAAGCTTTGATAAGAAGTGGTGCGATTGATATGGTTGTTATTGACAGTGTTGCAGCCCTAGTACCAGAAGCAGAGATAAGAGGAGATATGGGTAGTAGCCATGTTGGATTGCAGGCGAGACTTATGTCGAAAGCTATGCGTAAACTAAGTGGTGCAATTTCAAAATCTAATACGATTGCTATTTTCATTAATCAAATTAGAGAAAAAGTAGGAGTTATGTTTGGAAATCCAGAAGTTACTCCAGGTGGAAGAGCATTGAAATTCTATTCATCAGTACGTTTGGAAATTAGAAGAAGTGAACAAATTAAAATCGGAACTGATATTGTAGGAAACAAAACAAAAATTAAAGTGGTAAAAAATAAAGTAGCTCCACCATTCAAATCGATTGTTGTTGATATTATTTATGGTCATGGTGTATCTAAAACAGGGGAGTTAGTGGATATTGCAGTTGAAGAGGAATTTATGGTAAAATCTGGTTCATGGTTTAGCTATAAAGGCGAAAAAGTAGGACAAGGCCGTGAAAACGTTAAAAAATATTTAACAGAAAATCCAGAAGTATTAAAAGAAATTGAAACATTAGTAAGAGAAAAACTAGGCATTTAATATGCCTTTTTTTATTGTATAATATTAGTAGGAGGAGATTAGATGGATCATTTAGTATATTTAGATTATGACTCAAAAGAATTAGAAAATTTAGAGAGTAACCAAAAGGATATTATATTAAGAGGAGCAACAGGTAGGAAATTACCTTATGGCAGAGTATCTGTCAACGATACTCTCTATTTTTGTTTGAATAATGGGGAAGGACTTGTGAAAGGAAAAGCACAAGTATCAAAAGTGACTTACACTGATAAACTTACAAAAGAAGAGTCGGAGAAGTTGGTTGATTCTTTGGATAGTAGAATTAAACTTAATACCAAAGCGCTTAAGCGATTTAGGGGAAAGAGATACTTATCAATTATCGAAATAAATAGTTTTTCTTTAATTGAACCATTTAAGTTCAATAAAAGTAATTACGCCAATATGGATGATTGGCTTTTAGTAGAACAAATTGATAACGTTAAATAAAGTGTAATTTACTGTTTATTATTTATAAAGGTGATAAAATATATTTATAAAATCAAAAGGAGTGAACTTGTGGGCAAAGAATATGAAGTAGAAGGTTTATACAAAATTATTGATTTAGTAAAATTTAGAAGAACAAAGGGAGTAATGTTTGATATTGTCCCAGAATATCTCCTAGAAGGATTAAGTGGTGTAGATCGTGTTATTCATGAATCATATGCAACATCACCTGGACCAATTGCTTCAGTAAAAAGACCATGGTATATGCATATCGGACAAAGTGATAATTTAATCGTTTTGGGTGGAGAAAGACATGTTGACCTATATAGCGTTAAACATGGTAAAGTTGAAAGTTTTATTGTGACCAAAGATCAAATTTATAAAAATGGAGAATTAATTTGTGATCACCCTGCAGTATTAACTTGGCCACCATATGTTTTCCATAGAGTAGAGAGTAAGAAAGCAGGTAGTGCCTCTTTAAATTTTGCTAAAAGAACCGATGTTTTTGATGTTAAAGACAACTTCAATATTTATGATTTAAATCCAAAAACAGGTGAATATAAAGTAATTAGAGAAGGAC